>JALQUO010000020.1:0-269 GCA_023263785.1 Rickettsiales bacterium
GTCAGCTCGTGTCGTGAGACGTCGCGTTAAGTCGCTTAACGAGCGCAACCCTTGTCCTTAGTTGCCAGCATTCAGTTGGGGACTCTAGGGAGACTGCCGGTGTCAAACCGGAGGAAGGTGGGGACGACGTCAAGTCATCATGGCCTTTATGTCCAGGGCTGCACACGTCATACAATGCGGCGTACAAAGGGCAGCAAACCCGCGAGGGGGAGCTAATCTCAAAAAGCGTCGCTCAGTTCGGATTGCAGGCTGCAACTCGCCTGCATGAA
>JALQUO010000020.1:279-656 GCA_023263785.1 Rickettsiales bacterium
ACTATGTTCGCGCGATCGGCCTGCCGGCGATCCATGCCCACGAAGCGGCACTGGTGCATGAATTGCCCTGAGCCTTGTACACACCGCCCGTCAAGCCACGAAAGCGGGGGGTGCCTGAAGTCGCTGTGCTAACCGTAAGGAGGCAGGTGCCTAGGGCAAACTTCGTGATTGGGACTAAGTCGTAACAAGGTAGCCGTAGGGGAACCTGCGGCTGGATCACCTCCTTTCTAAGGATAATCCTCTGCACAAGTTGCAGAATCAAGAGACCGACACGTGTCGCCGAAATCTTGTTCACAAACTCAATCTGTTTATACATGGGAGGGAAGCCGGAGACGGCTTCCCTCCTTTTTTTATGCGCGTTTTTGTGGTGAAGTTCC
>JALQUO010000021.1:0-258 GCA_023263785.1 Rickettsiales bacterium
TCGTGAGATGTTGGGTTAAGTCCCGCAACGAGCGCAACCCTTGTCATTAGTTGCTACGAAAGGGCACTCTAATGAGACTGCCGGTGACAAACCGGAGGAAGGTGGGGATGACGTCAAGTCCTCATGGCCCTTATAGGTGGGGCTACACACGTCATACAATGGCCGGTACAAAGGGCTGCAAACCCGCGAGGGGGAGCCAATCCATCAAAGCCGGTCGTAGTCCGGATCGCAGTCTGCAACTCGACTGCGTGAAGTCGG
>JALQUO010000021.1:267-647 GCA_023263785.1 Rickettsiales bacterium
TAATCGTGGATCAGCATGTCACGGTGAATACGTTCCCGGGTCTTGTACACACCGCCCGTCACACCATGGGAGCGGGTCTCGCCAGAAGTAGTTAGCCTAACCCGCAAGGGAGGGCGATTACCACGGCGGGGTTCGTGACTGGGGTGAAGTCGTAACAAGGTAGCCGTATCGGAAGGTGCGGCTGGATCACCTCCTTTCTGGAAAACGGGTCTTCAGACGCAAACGCTCACACTTATCGGTTGTTGAAGGGAAGTCGCCAGCGGCGAAGAGGCTGTTCTGTACTGGGTGACCAGGCGGGGCGGGTCTTGGAGTCTCTAGTGACCGGCTTGGGTCTGTAGCTCAGTTGGTTAGAGCACCGTCTTGATAAGGCGGGGGTCGTT
>JALQUO010000022.1 GCA_023263785.1 Rickettsiales bacterium
ACGGAAACCTGGGATATTTACCTGCGATGCAACTTTCTTGTATGCATCTGAAACGTGTGATGACATTTCGTTGAATTCAACTGAAATATCGAAACGAACACGAGTTGGTGAAAGGTTTTCTACCGAGCTTTTCACAAAGTGCTCCTTGTATAACTTGTATAAATTGTTCTTAATGGAATCTAAAAGAAATTGGTCGGGACGGAGAGACTCGAACTCTCGATCTTCTGCTCCCAAAGCAGACGCGCTAGCCACTACGCTACGCCCCGGTTCTTGCGAGGCAGAAGTCTATGGCAAGAATTGGAACTTCATAACCAAACCAATTACTCTTAGCCTGTTCGCAAGAATATGCGGGTGTAGCTCAATGGTAGAGTTCTAGCCTTCCAAGCTAGCTGTGCCGGTTCAATCCCGGTCACCCGCTCCATTTTTAATTAATAGATCCCACTTCTTCAGCTACAAAATCTCCCGCCAGAGTTAATTTCTCATTAAGCCCACTTGTGTTTGCACCGCTAGTAATGGTTGCAACTAAAGAGAAGTTTGCGGCCACTGAAGAAGCATCAACAATCACTTTTGCATAGATGGAATATTCAACTCTTGAAGTTGAAGTTCTGTAGCTTTGTCCACGTGTAA
>JALQUO010000023.1 GCA_023263785.1 Rickettsiales bacterium
GGAAGAAGAAGCGGGTATTCCGATTAAAAATTTTAAAGAGATCAATCGTCAGATGACTACAGGCGAGGCTCGAGCTCGACGAGCAAAACGTGAGATGATTGAGGCTAACTTAAGGCTTGTAATTTCGATAGCAAAAAAATATACCAATCGTGGATTACAATTTTTGGATCTGATTCAAGAGGGCAATATTGGCTTGATGAAGGCGGTGGATAAGTTTGAATATCGTCGAGGTTATAAATTTTCAACCTATGCAACTTGGTGGATTCGACAAGCGATTACTCGCTCTATTGCTGATCAAGCAAGAACTATTCGAATTCCAGTGCATATGATTGAAACCATCAATAAGATGAATCGTATTTCAAGACAAATCTTACAAGCTACAGGAGAGGAACCCGAGCCAGCAGTACTTGCTGAAAAAATGGGAATGCCAGAGGATAAAATTAGAAAGATTTTAAAAATTTCCAAAGAACCTATTTCGATGGAAACTCCTATTGGTGATGATGAAGATTCACATTTAGGTGATTTCATCGAGGATGTAGGTACACTTACTCCTGATGATGCTGCCGTATATACTAGCTTGAAATCTGTGACCTCTGAAATATTAGAGGGCTTAAC
>JALQUO010000024.1 GCA_023263785.1 Rickettsiales bacterium
GAAAATTTCTTAAAAATGTGTTTTTCTGTTCCCACTCAAAAATATAAAGTTAATAAAATAATTGCTAGTGCATTAGAAAAAATATTCATTCTTCATGCGGATCATGAACAAAATGCATCTACCTCAACAGTAAGACTATCAGCTTCTTCAGGGGTTAACCCTTTTGCTTCCATAGCATCCGGTTTTTCAGCTCTTTGGGGTCCTCTGCATGGGGGCGCAAATGAAGCTGCTTTAAATATGTTAAAAAAAATTGGTACGGTAAAAAATATTCCAGAATTCATAAAAAGAGCAAAAGATCCTAATGATAACTTTCGTTTAATGGGATTTGGTCATAGAGTATATAAAAATTATGACCCACGAGCTAAAGTGATGCAAAAAGCATGTCATGAAGTTCTAGAAGTTATGGGCAAAAAAGATGATGAGTTATTAAAAGTAGCTATTGAATTAGAAAAAATAGCATTAAATGACGATTACTTTGTCAAAAAAAACTTATACCCAAATGTAGATTTTTATTCTGGAATAACATTAAGTGCTATGGGTTTTTCTACTGAAATGTTTGTAGTTCTGTTTGCTGTTGCAAGAACAGCTGGATGGATAGCTCATTGGAA
>JALQUO010000025.1 GCA_023263785.1 Rickettsiales bacterium
ATCGTGGATCAGCGTGCCACGGTGAATACGTTCCCGGGTCTTGTACACACCGCCCGTCACACCATGGAAGTTAGATTTACCTTAAGGCAAGTTATGAACCCTCGGGACATGCTTGACCACGGTAAGTTTAGCAACTGGGGTGAAGTCGTAACAAGGTAGCCGTAGGGGAACCTGCGGCTGGATTACCTCCTTTCTAAGGATAACTAAAAACTTGTTTTTTAGTTCTCACTTAACATAGACAAATATGACCGTCCTCGTTTCTCTTCCACTTATCTCTGGTAGATTATTTTTTATAATCATTGGAAGAGCCTAAATGTAATGTCAATGGGCCGGTAGCTCAGTTGGTTAGAGCACACCCTTGATAAGGGTGGGGTCGAAAGTTCGAGTCTTTCTCGGCCCACCATTATTTTTTAGTTGGGGGATTAGCTCAGCTGGGAGAGCGCCTGATTTGCATTCAGGAGGTCAGCGGTTCGATCCCGCTATCCTGAAGCAAGGTTGGATCAACGGGGGGCGTGGGGCGGCGTTTCCGTAAGCGCAAACCTCCCAACGATGAGCGCACCAGGTCGGACAGAGACACCCCTCTATTC
>JALQUO010000026.1 GCA_023263785.1 Rickettsiales bacterium
AACTATCTGATACCATACAGTCCCATCCTCGAGCACAAAAGCATTTCCCTTGCAGACTTATGTCTTAAAGGCATATAGGGCATTAGCAGTCGTTTCCAACTGTTATTCCTTTCTCGAGGGCAGGTTAACTATACATTACTCACCCGTGCGCCACTTAGACTGCAGTTTAGTAAACTAAACCCGTTTCTCGTTCGACTTGCATGTGTTAGGCACGCCGCCAGCGTTCACTCTGAGCCAGGATCAAACTCTCCATAAAGTGTTTGAAACTGACATTTTTATAACTCGTAGTTACAAAATTATCACTCATTGTTTAGCATAAGCTAATATTAGAAGTTTTACCTTCTAAAAAATAGACAAGAAATTTTTTTTCTTGTTTTTTTAACATTTATTATGTTATCTCTTCTTTAGAGATAATATTCGGTTTACAAAGATTACCTTTATTAACCATCTTATTTTAAAGATCGTTGACTCTTCAACTCATCTTCTTTTCGATGTGTCTCAGTCAAATTGGACGGGAATTATAATAGGTTTCCCATTGAATGTCAAGGGGTTTTTTCACAAATTTAAAAATTTATTGGAATTT
>JALQUO010000027.1:0-334 GCA_023263785.1 Rickettsiales bacterium
AAGCAAAAGCGACTCCCTGAGTAGCGGCGAGCGAAACGGGAAGAGCCTAAACCAAATTAATGTCAAGACTGATGTCGTTGTTTTTTTGGTGTTGTGGGGTCCTTATGAGAGAGCATCAGATCTTTCAATAAGTTACAAATAAAGAGATTAGAAAAATTTTCTGGAAAGTTAAACCATAGTGTGTAACAGTCACGTATTCGAAAATCTCTTTACTTATTAAGGCCACCCCGAGTAACAAGGAGGATATTCCTTGTGAATCTGCGAGGACCACCTCGTAAGGCTAAGTACAACCAGCGACCGATAGTGAACAAGTACCGTGAGGGAAAGGTGAAAA
>JALQUO010000027.1:344-574 GCA_023263785.1 Rickettsiales bacterium
GAGTGAAATAGTACCTGAAACCAATAGCTTACAAGCAGTAGGAGGGATATTTATATCCTGACTGCCTGCCTTTTGAAGAATGAGCCTACGAGTTATCCGTATGTGGCAAGGTTAAGGAGTAAATCCGTAGCCGCAGCGAAAGCGAGTTTTAATAGAGCGTCTAGTCGCATGCGATAGACCCGAAGCCAAGTGATCTATCCATGGGCAGGGTGAAGCGAAGGTAAGACTTC
>JALQUO010000028.1:0-293 GCA_023263785.1 Rickettsiales bacterium
GGTGAATACGTTCCCGGGCCTTGTACACACCGCCCGTCACACCATGGGAGTTGGTTTTACCCGAAGGCGCTGCGCTAACCGCAAGGAGGCAGGCGACCACGGTAGGGTCAGCGACTGGGGTGAAGTCGTAACAAGGTAGCCGTAGGGGAACCTGCGGCTGGATCACCTCCTTTCTAAGGATGATGGTTTAGCATTTATGATAAACTGTCTCTTATAGATAATAAGAAGGTTTTTTTAGATTGGTTCCGGTATCCTCTTCGAGGATTCCATGAACCGCGCTCAAGGCTGCACAT
>JALQUO010000028.1:303-555 GCA_023263785.1 Rickettsiales bacterium
GTCGTTGAGTTGGTGACGCGATCGCGAGCCTGGGCGCTTTCCTTCTTAAGGATGGGCCTGGCTGTCGCTGCCATAGGCCCGTAGCTCAGGTGGTTAGAGCGTACGCCTGATAAGCGTAAGGTCGGCAGTTCGAGTCTGCCCGGGCCTACCAGCCCTGCTGGACTCCAGCCTTGGACAGTATCGTATGACAGCTCTCCTGGGCTTCGCACCGTTCCTCGGCCATGTGCCTGAAGAATGGGGCCATAGCTCAGT
>JALQUO010000029.1 GCA_023263785.1 Rickettsiales bacterium
GGACAAGAAATTAAAGCGAGAGTTGCAACAAATTGTTATCAATGGCCGTCGGGACAAGAATCACCTACTTGAGGCAAACCTGCGTTTAGTAGTCTCCCTTGCTAAGCGCTACACCGGTCGAGGAATGTTATTCCTTGATCTAATTCAAGAGGGAAACTTAGGTTTGATTCGTGCGGTTGAGAAGTTTGATTACACAAAGGGTTATAAGTTCTCAACCTATGCAACTTGGTGGATTCGCCAAGCCATTACAAGAGCGATGGCAGATCAAGCAAGAACAATTCGTATTCCAGTACATATGGTGGAGGTTATTAATAAGTTAGCCAGAGTCCAACGCCAGATGTTGCAAGACTTAGGAAGAGAACCAACACCTGAAGAGTTAGCAAAAGAATTAGATATGACACCTGAAAAGGTGGTTGAGGTGCAAAAGTATGGCCGCGAGCCAATCTCACTTCACACTCCGCTGGGAGAGGAGGGTGACTCTGAGTTTGGTGATTTAATTGAAGACTCTGAGGCGATCGTGCCAGCTGATGCAGTTTCATT
>JALQUO010000002.1:0-297 GCA_023263785.1 Rickettsiales bacterium
GAAAGCGTGGGGAGCAAACAGGATTAGATACCCTGGTAGTCCACGCAGTAAACGATGAGTGCTAGGTGTCGGGACCAAAGTCTCGGCGCCGTAGCTAACGCGTTAAGCACTCCGCCTGAAGAGTACGGTCGCAAGATTAAAACTCAAAGGAATTGACGGGGACCCGCACAAGCGGTGGAACATGTGGTTTAATTCGATACTACGCGAGAAACCTTACCAGGTCTTGACATGATAGTTGCATCCCTATGAAAGTAGGGAGTCATTTAGTTGGACTATCACAGGTGTTGCATGGCTGTC
>JALQUO010000002.1:307-237851 GCA_023263785.1 Rickettsiales bacterium
GGTTAAGTCCCGCAACGAGCGCAACCCTCTCCCTTGGTTACCAGCGGTTCGGCCGGGGACTTTAAGGGTACTGCTAGCGAAAGCTAGAGGAAGGCGGGGATGATGTCAAGTCAGCATGGCCCTTACGACCTGGGCTACACACGTGTTACAATGGTGATTACAATGGGCAGCAATAGGGTGACCTAAAGCAAATCCTAAAAAATCATCTCAGTTCGGATTGCACCCTGCAACTCGGGTGCATGAAGTCGGAATCGCTAGTAATCGCAGATCAGCATGCTGCGGTGAATACGTTCCCGGGTCTTGTACACACTGCCCGTCACTCCGTGGGAGTTGGTCTTGCCTTAAGTATATGTGCTAACCGAAAGGAGGCAGTGTATCACGGCAAGGTCGATGACTAGGGGGAAGTCGTAACAAGGTAGCCGTAGGGGAACCTGCGGCTGGATTACCTCCAAAAACAAACTTTGGAACCACTGTCTTTTATGTCTGCTATGCTTTTTTTACTTTTTTCTATTAAATTTCATTTAATACTTTCCTGAAATTCCCGATGCGATAGCACTTCTACTAGGATTAATTCTTAAAACGATTAGATTCTGATTTCAAATTAAACTTGCATTTCGATTGTTTTTTTATATATAATCTTTTGAGATGAAAAACAAAAAAAGGGAGGCAATTCACATGACAAAAAATCAGCTTTTATGGAGCTTCGGCATAGCTTCAATTTTTAACAGCATTGGTAGTTTTCTTATCATGCCTAATAAAGCTGATATGTTAAAAAGCAGTTTCCCTAACGACGCGAATGATATTGATGATTCAGATGTACAAGAAGTACAACGAAAGCCTAAGGAATGGTTTTGGAAAAGGGCCTGGAATAGCATACCGAGTGTCAACGGTACAATGCAGGAATTTAAGAAAACCTTGAAAGATGTCATACAGAGTGCCTCTATTGAATTCAATGATATTGTGCAGCAAGTTGATATGACTGTTTCATGTAAGGCATTCAGTAAATCTTTTGCTAACTGCTGTATATTTTCAACTATTCCTGCAATTCTAACAACATACTTTGACCAGAAATATTCTGTAACACAAGCAATATTTGATAGCGCTTTGTTTTAAAATATTCAACAGTTGTTATTGCATCTGGAAGTACATCATGGTTACTATCAAGTTTTGGACCGCAACTTTTCACTGATGTGTCTGGTATCCAAATCGGTGCATTTGATAAATATACTAAAGTAATACTTGCAGTATTGAGTGCAACAGAGGCAGTCGCATTCAAGTGCATCCAAGAGTGGGAGGATACACCAGAAAAACAAACAATAATCATTTATAGTGGAGATCCAGAGCTATTAAATGATTATTTTTGTGATCTTGTTCTGGAACATCGTTTAAGTTTAATTATTATTAGAAAAAATTAAACTCCCTGAAAGAGTTATAAAAACTCTAGGGGTACAAATTAAAAACTACTACTGCTTATTTGTATTGTTTTCAGCAGGTTTTGCTTCATTAGACTCAGTTGTTGTTGCTGGAGCTGTTTTTTCCTCTGCAGGTTTTTCTTCTTTTTTATTTTCACAAGCTGTGAGTGATAATAAAGCCACTAATGATAGAGCGATTTTTTTTGAAATTGACATTGTTCTAAATATAATATTTTGCATATTTGGTGCCCCTGGCCGGGCTCGAACCAGCACGTCCCTAAGGACAGCAGATTTTGAGTCTGCCGCGTCTACCATTCCACCACAGAGGCATTTTATGAATTAGATTCTATATCATCTCACTAAAAGTAGCAAGTATTCAACGCAATTTAGAAAATTTTAGAATCTGTTGTATAAAATATACATCATTATTCATTCCCAATCATAACACTTCCATCTTCAGATGCCTTTCCAGTGAGAACCTTGTTTGTATCAATTGTCTTGATTTTTACAAACTCATTGACATTCCCATTAGTCAAAGCAATGCATGGAATTTCTATCGATAGATTTTTCCTTACAAACCTAGCTACAACCCTCTCACCCTTATGTATGATAGCAGAATCATTATATAAATCAGTTTTTCTGATTGGTTTGCCTGAATCGATGTTCCTAGCTGCTTTTACATTGTTACTGCTGAGGTCTACATGAGTGAGGTAATTTTTATTAGATTTTACTGAATCGTATGAGAAGTCTTCCTGAGATACAATTTCACCCTTCTTAATTTTTCTAGCTGCAACAAGGACATCATCAGCTGAAGCCTGTTGACAAAAGAAAATTATGAAAACAAAAAATAATCTGAGCACAACTAAACGTTAGTGACTCTCTCCATCATTTGGTCTGAGGTTGTAATGACTTTAACATTCATCTCATAACCTCGCTGAGCTTTCACAAGATCAGTCATCTCTATGATTGGATCAACGTTTGAACCTTCAAGCCATCCAGCTCTAACTGTACCATAGTTATCTTGCCCAGCAACACCTAGCTGTGCTTGCCCTGATGCATCGGTTTGTAACAAAATATTATTTCCTGTCAGCTCAAGACCTGTAGGATTTACAAAGATTGCCATGTCAAGTTGTCCTTGTTCTTGAGGTACATCGTTGTCAGGCATTTCGACAAATACTGTACCATCACTCTTTATAAGAACTTTTTTGTAATTTACTGGAATTTCAATTCCTGGACTAACAACATACCCAAGGGCTGTTACAAGTTGATTTGTTGTTGGATCAACATGGAATGAGCCATCTCTTGTGTATGCTTGAGATCCGTCTGGCATGTTGAGTACAAAGTATCCTTTGCCATCTATTGACATATCAAGCTGTCCGCCTGTATTGATTGCACCACCCTGTGAGTTATCTCTTATGATTGCAGAAACAGCTGCACCAGAACCATATTGTATGCTTGTCGGGACTACCACATCACTGTTTGCATCAACTGCACCACCTGCACGTCTCTCTGTTTGGTAATGAAGATCAGTTGTTTGAAGAAAGCCTTTCTTGAATGATGTAGTGTTGACGTTAGCGATATTGTTAGCGATGTTATCGACGGCGTTAGACTGTGCCTGAGCACCTGTTCCAGCTATGTTAAATGAACGCATTGTTTTTGATGTTAACTATAATTTGAATCCATAAAATTTTTTATATCATAAGATTTCCATAATTTCATAAAATCTTTATGTTTTAATGAAAAAATCTCTTAAGACTTTTACCTTAACTGTTGCAAGAAATCCAATATACGTACCTGCACCAGCAGTAACAAGAAGTATTGTTTGAATTATAATTCTATAATCCTTTATAAAGTCCTTGAGAATTATTATTACAAAACCCATGAGAGTTGCTCCAGCAAAATACTTCAGAATATCTTTTTTATTTCTAACTTTGTCAGTAGACTTAAAAACCAATAAGATTAATTGCACTACAGCAGCTGCCACAGATCCGATTGCGACGCAAAGGAAGTTAAAATCATCCATTAACGTAAAGCTAACAGAAACATTGACAAATAAGCTTATGCAACCAACATACATTGGTGTTTTTGTATCTCCTCTTGCATGAAAGCTAGTATTATATATCTTGGAAATTGCTTGGAAAGGCAATGCAAAGGATAGGATTCTGAGAATGATTGCTGTATTAGAAGCTGCCTCTTGAGAGAATTCCCCACGTCCAAATAATCCCATCACAACCTCTTCACTTATTAGAAATAAACCTACTGCAGATGGAATTATAAAGAATAAACAGGATCTAATGGTTCTATCGAAAGAGTTGTTTTCTTGCCTGCTGAGAGATGACAAAAGAGTTGTAGCTATAGCTGTACTGAAGAGAGCAAGGGGCAGCTGTACAATTCTGTCTGCAAAGTAAAAATAAGATATACCCCCTGAGAAGAATGACAGGATAATCATATCACACCAGACAGCTATCTGGAGCATCCCAGCACCAACTATCCCTGGTAAAATCCTCCTCATGATTTGCCTAACATACTTTGACATGATTGGCTTTCTGAAGTGTAGATATACGTTGTACTTTCTTGCGAAATATATCATCCACAGTAGTTCCAAAATCCCTGAGATTAAAACTCCAACTGATTGAGAGTGAACTTGTGATCTACAGCCATCTAAGAAGCATATCAGTGCAGCACTGATCAAAACTAAATTCAAAATAATGGATGTTGCTGCATAGGGTGCAAAGACTTTTTTTGTCTGTAGAACAGATCCATAGAATGCTGCAACTGATATAAAAGTTAGATAAGGAAAAGTAATGTATGCTAAATCTTCTGCTAAATCAAAGATTGTCGGATTACTTGAAAACCCAGGATTTGTAATTAAAATTATTGATCTCATATTAAAAAACACAAAGAATGTAAGTAATGCTAAAGACAAAGACAAAATTGTCAAAACATGACACTTTATAACTCTTGCATATTTTTCTCCATGAGTTGCGATTGATTGTGAAATAGTTGGGACAACTGCTGCACTCATAGCACCTTCTCCAAAAACAGACCTGAAAAGATTTGTAAGTTTGAATACTGCCAAAAACGCATCATTTACTGGACCTGCTCCAATGAATGCTGCCATACACATATCTCTTATGAATCCTGTAATCCTTGAAACCAATATTATGAGACTAACTTTCGTCGCTGCTCCTACTCTGAAGAATTTCATTTAATTATTTTATGTACTTTATAAATGTTATGTACTTTGTAAAATTTTAGACCTTAATAGTCAAGAAGATACAATTATAAGTAATTTACAAAGAACAACAAAATGGTTAGAATAAAGTAAATAAGTCAAACTAAATACTAGAAATAATTTATGAAAAGCAAACTTATTGGACTTGGGTTCGTTGTAGTTCTACTAATAATAGCATTAATACTGTTTTTGGGGTTCCATGAAGAAAAGCTGGATCATTCAGAAACAACAAAAAAGATAGAAGTTTCTCCTACAAAATAATATCTGGATTGATGAAAGCATTTTATGTATGTTAAAGTTGACCATAAAATAAAATTTTGTTGCAATGGAAAATCTGTTAGTTGTTGAATCCCCTGCCAAGGCCAAAACCATCACTAAATACCTTGGAAATAAATTTACAGTTCTATCATCTAGAGGGCACGTCCGTGGCATTCCATCGCGCAGCAACGCAGTCAAAACAGATCATGAGTTTGAAACAGAATACGAGATAAGCTCAGGATCTGAAAGATATCTTGGTGCAATAACAGATGCAGCAAAGAAGGCTACAAACATCTATATGGCAACTGACCCAGATAGGGAAGGAGAAGCAATAGCATGGCATGTCCTAGAGGTTTTAAAGGAAAGAAAAATCAATTTAGATGATAAAGTCCACAGGATTACCTTCAACGAAGTTACCCCAGATGCAATAAAAACTGCTCTTAAGGCACCAAGGGATCTCGATATGGATTTAGTATCAGCCCAGAGAACAAGGCAGTCTCTTGACTATTTGGTAGGTTTTTCAATATCTCCTGTTTTATGGAGAAAGCTCCCAGGAAGCAAGTCAGCAGGGAGAGTCCAATCAGTTGCATTGAGGGTCCTCTGTGAGAGGGAGCACGAGATAATGAAATTCAAGCCAATGGATTACTGGACAATAGCTGCAGCCTTCTCATTAGATAAAAAAGAAACCTTTTCAGCTGAGCTTTCAGAAATAAATACAAAAAAGGTTGAGAAGTTCTCATTTACCTCTGAGAGAGCTGCTAAGTCAGTCGTAGAAATACTAAAGCAACTAGATTACTCAATAGATTCAATTGAGAAGAAAGAAGTCCAGAGGAACCCTGAGGCTCCCTTCATCACATCAACACTCATTCAAGCTGCATCAACTGCTCTCAAGATGTCATCTAAGAAAGCCATGCAGATAGCACAGAAGCTATATGAAGGTATGAACATAAATGATAAGATGATAGGACTTATAACCTATATGAGAACCGATAGCATAAATGTTTCTGCTGAGTCAGTAGATAAAGCAAGGGATGTCATTGGGAAACTGTATGGTGAAAAATATTTGCCAAAGGAACCAAGAATATTTAAGAAAAAAGTTAAGAATGCTCAGGAGGCACATGAGGCAATAAGACCAACAGATCCATCTCTTACGCCAGAGAAAATCAAAGAGTTTCTGACAGATGATGAATTCCAATTATATGATCTAATTTGGAAGAGATTTATAGCCTGTCAGATGGCTCCAGTGAAGGTTGCAAAAACAACCATAAAGATCCTTGGCAATAGTAGTAAAACAACTAATAAAGAACTCTTAGATCAATCTGTTATGAGCTTCTTTGATGGATATGAGAATGCTACTGCGTCATTCAAAGTAATTGGGATAATCATCCTATTTGACGGATTCCATAAGGTTATGAGTGGCTCAGATACTAAAAAGAAAGGCGGTGATGATGATGTCATTTTGCCAGCGATGTCTGAAGGAGATAAAGTCAGTTTAAGTAATATTCAGGATAAACAACATACGACAACAGCTCCTTCTAGATACTCTGAGGCAACTCTTGTGAAAAAGATGGAGGAACTTGGAATAGGTAGGCCTTCAACCTATGCCACAATAATCAGTATTTTACAGGAAAGGCAATATGTTTTGCTAAATAAAAATAAGTTCTTTGTTGAAGACCGCGGAGAGCTTGTTAACACATTCCTGAATTGCTTTTTTGCAAAATATGTTGAATATGGATTCACAGCATCTCTTGAGGAAGAGCTGGATGATATAGCAAACGGTGAGAAGCAATCTCTGCAGATTCTGAAAGGCTTTTGGGATCCATTTAAGAAAAATGTTGATGAGATCAGTCAAATGCAATCAACAAATATCCTAGAGCAAATACAGAAGGTCTTAAGTGAGTTCCTCTTTGAAAATCCAGAGCAAAAATGTCCTAAGTGCCAAAAAGGTAACTTGAGACTAAAAAATTCCAAGTTCTCTCCATTCATAGGTTGCTCTAACTATCCTGAGTGTAACTACGCACAAAAGTTCAAACTACATGAGAAATCAGATGATTCTGAGACAACAGCAGATGCGTTTTTGAAAACAGATAGTGAAAGTCCTAGTCCGATGGTACATAGTGGCAACATAAGAGTCATTGCACAGCAGGATGATGAGCAAATAATGTTAAACCAAGGGCAATATGGATACTATCTATCTCTATGCAAAGATGGTGCTGTTCAAAAGAATTTTTCTCTCAGTAAAGATGTGGATCCAGAAAAATTTAGCGTTGAATTCAAACTCCTTAGAAAACTCTTTGATATGCCTTATAAAATAGGAAATCATCCTGATGGAGAAGAGATAAAAGTGGGTATTGGGAAGTACGGACCATACGTTCTACATAAGAAAAAGTTCTATTCTATAAAGAATCGTGATATGATTGGAGTCCTTGAGTTCACATTAGAAGACGCAATCAATTTGATTTCTGGAAAGAATATAATCAATGAAAGATGAGATAATATCTAGACTAGACATACATGAGTACATCAATAGGTTTGTACCGCTTCATCAGAAGAGTCAAGGTCAATACGTTGGCCTCTGTCCATTCCATAATGAGAAAACTCCATCATTCTCTGTAAGTACAGAAAGGAAATTCTTCCATTGCTTTGGATGTAAAGCGAGTGGTGACGTAATAAAATTCACCATGATGATCGATAATATTCCATTTGGTGATGCAATAAAAAAACTTTCTCAGGAAATAGGTATAAACCTTAAAAGCATCAAGAACGAGAAGTTCGAGAGAAATAAACAATACATAGAAGTTAACTCAGTCTTTACAAAAATCTGTAGTGATTTCCTGTATGACACAACGACACATCAGGGACTTGATTACATAAAAAAAAGAGGGATAAAAGACGAATTAATTCAAAAGTATAAACTAGGGTACTTTCCGAATCACAAATCAGATGAAATACTCAAGATGCTTTCAAATGAGTTCTCAGAAGATGTCATTTTGAAAAGTGGTGTGTTCAGGGTTGGTAATAATCAAAAGCTTTACTCTCCATTCTTCGGGAGAATAATATTTCCTATTTTTGATACATCAAACAGGAACGTTGGTTTTGGCAGTAGAATCATCACAAACGATAAAGATAAGGCCAAGTATCTTAACTCATCAGACAGCGATTTCTTCCATAAATCAGAACTTCTCTATGGAATGGAGCACATGTTGGGAGATCAGCAACTTAAGGCAACAAAAACAATTTTTGTGGTTGAAGGATATATGGACGTCATATCGCTAGCAAACAATGGAATAACAAACGCAGTAGGTGTTTTAGGAGCGAACCTTGCAGAAACTCAATTGAAGCAACTCTGGAGGCTCACAGAAAAACCAACTATCTGTTTTGATAGAGACAATGCTGGGAGGAATGCAATGGCAAGGGTTGCTAAGATAGCCTTACCAATCATAGAGCCGTGCAAGACAGTATCTTTTCTAGAGATTTTACTATGTAAGGACCCAGACGAATTCATTACAAAATATGGCTCAGATGAGTTTTTAAAGATGTCTGAGAGTCAAAAAGCATCTCTTGCTGATTACCTGTATAAGATCCAAGCAGCTGATTTGTCTCTTGATGATCCAGACGATATTGTTGTGCTTCGTCAACGCCTCACAAATATTTGCAATGAAATTTCTAATGATGCCTTAAGAAATGCATACAAAAGTCATTTTAATAAAGTATTCTATACCAGGAAAAGTCCTGGATATAAAAACGATAACAGGAAAAATTTTCCACAAAATAAACTTTATAGTTCTGAGATTACATTTTTAAGTGGAACTACTGCACAAAAAAAATATACTGATATCGAAGAAGAAATATGTGATATAATTGCTGCTCAAAAGATTTTATTACTTGATCAGTCAATTCTTGATGAGTTTATGAAATGCAAATTTTTTAGTAAAAAAGCAGAGAATATGAGATTGGAATTGACAAAGGAAATACATCCTGATCAGGTACCTGTGGATTTTACTATAGATGAGAAGAAGAAAAGCTTACAAAAGCTCTTCATATTTTTAGAAATAAGAAATGTTCAAGATGAGATATCAAACCTAGAAGATACAAATGAGATACAGCTTCTAAAGCTTAAACAATATGAAATGGAACTAAAAAATAAGTTATCATCAACATTAATTTAACTTTACAATGTCAACTACGTCAAACAAACAAAATAAAAGTCAAAAAAGCACACTTAATGATACCCTTTTACAACTTCTACTAAATAAAGGTAAGGAAAATGGTTTTATAACACATGAAGAGTTAAATAAATTATTTTCCCCAGAAACAACAACAGAAGAAGTGGATACAATAGTTTCACTCTTCAACGAGATGGGTATTCTTGTCACAACAGGTGAGAAATACCATGAAGAAAACATTGAAGGACTAGGTGGGGAAACACCACCTGAGCCACAAGAACATGAAGACTTAGGAATTAGAAATGATGATCCTGTTAGAATGTATCTAAAAGAAATGGGTGGTAAACATCTGTTGACACGTGACGGCGAAGTAGAAGTTGCTAAACAGATAGAGGAGGAGCGTACAAGGAAGCTCAAACATCTATTTTCAATACCATCTGTACTCAAACAAATGTGTAAATGGCATGCGAATTTAGTCGATGGATCTATGACATTAAGGGAAATAGTTGATATCGATGCAATGCATAGCAGTGATATGTGTAAATCATGTAAAAGTGTTGATGATATAGATGAAATGGATGAGGATGATGACATGTCGAGCCATGACGCCTCCATAGCAACAATAGAGGCAACAGTTTATCCTAAAATGATTAGTCTGCTTAGTGAAATTACAAAAGTTTATAATAAACACCTTGCTCTCCAGAAAAAAATTGTTAACGAGTATAAAAACAATGGAGAATATGTAAATGAAGCAGAGAAATGGACAGAAGTTGGTGAGCAGATAGGTGCAATTCTGCACGATGTAAGACTAAATGATAATCTTATGGAAAAGATGCTCAGTGAAGTCATTGTGCAAAATAAAAAGATTGTTTTGGAAGAAAGGAAGTTGATGAATGCAGCAACAGCAGCTGGAATAAAAAAACAGGATTTTTTAACAATTTATAACTCTTCTGACAAAGAAAATGGTTCATATCTCTCATTTTTAAAGTTGATCGAAAAACTTGCAGAAAGTGGTGATAATAGCTGGTCAACATTATTCAAAGATGAAAGTGATATTCTAAAAAATACAGTTAGAGTTTTAAAAAATGTTTCAGAAAACATTGATTTAGATATACAATTTTTTAAACTTTTCGTAGTTGAGATTCAAAGATCTGAAAGAGGTATATCACTAGCTGAAAGAGAAATGACAGAAGCAAACCTTCGTCTTGTGATCTCAATTGCTAAAAAATATGTCAACAGAGGTCTACAGTTCCTTGATCTAATCCAAGAAGGAAATATAGGTCTAATGAAAGCTGTTAAAAAGTTCGAATACAGAAGAGGTTATAAGTTTTCAACCTATGCAACTTGGTGGATCAGACAAGCAATCACAAGAGCAATAGCTGACCAGGCAAGAACAATAAGAATACCAGTCCACATGATAGAAACGATAAATAAAATTTTAAAAGTTTCTAAACAGATAGTTCATGATGCCCATAGAGAGCCAACTCCAGAGGAAATAGCTGCAAGACTCGGATACCCAGTTGACAAAGTCGGAAGAGTATTGAAAATATCAAGGGAGCCAATTAGTTTAGAAAACCCATTGAGTGATGACAGCAGTGGTGGTAAGTTAGAGGATTATATACCCGATAAAAAAGCTATTCAGCCACATGCTGCAGCCGAAACAGCTAACTTGAGTGCTAATACTACAACAACTTTAGCAACTCTCGCAGCTCGTGAAGAAAGAGTCTTGAGGATGAGATTTGGAATTGGTACAAAAGAACATACTCTTGAGGAGGTTGGACAAGCTTTTAATGTTACAAGGGAGAGAATAAGGCAGATAGAAGCGAAAGCTCTGAGGAAACTAAAAAGACCTCGCAGACTGAAGCTCTTAAAGGTTTTTGCAAGCTCTGAAAACACTGCCGCTGCATAGTTAAAAAAATTTTATATGTTTGATAGAGAAAAAAGTCAAAATGAGTTCAAACCATTCGACGTTGAACTCAATACAGGTGTTGAAAATAAAACACCTGAAGAACAAGGAGATCAAAAGAAAAAAAAGATAGCAATAATCTCAGCAGTTGCTGTGCTTGCTCTATCTGGTGCTGGAGTTTTCATCAAAAACCTAGATCATGAGAAGGAATTAAAGATGGAGGTTGTAGCGGATCAAAAAGTGATGTTTATACCACTTGAGGAGATGACAGTTAACCTTAGAAATGGAGTAGAAAACAATGCTGCATGGTTGAGAATTAAAGTCTCTCTTGAAGTACATGGGAAAAACAATTATGATACTGTATCGCAAATGACTCCTAAAATTGTTGATGTCTTTCAAACATATCTGAAGGAACTCAGGAAAACTGACCTTGATGGCTCATTTGGGATATACAAGATGAAGGATGAGATGATGTTGCGTATAAACACCATAATATATCCTGCGAGGATTGAGGCAATATTGTTCCAGGAATTCATAATGCAAACAATATAACAATAATGCAAACGACACAAAAATAGGCTTGTAAGAACATGAGTGAGAAAAAAATAATGGATATCATATCTGATAGGTTCAATGAAATGCCTATGCTGAAACTAATCTTTAGTAACTTCATTTATGAATCTCAAATATCTTTATCAAAACATATAGATGATCATGTTGAAGTGAAAGTTGAGGCAATCATACCAATAAATGCTCTTGAGTATATGGGTAACACTCAAAATGCTACAGATTGGGTTGTTGTGGAGTATAAGTTCAGCGATTGGAATACCCAAAACTTCTTCCTATTTATAAACAAAAATATTATCTATAAGATGATAGAGATCATCTTAGGTGGTAAGAAGCTTGAGCACTCACTAGATGTCCAAGATAGAACATTTTCTGAGATTGAAAAGAGAATCATAGATGGAATTGTTGAAGTCTTGACAAATAATCTACAGAATGTCTTTTTACTTGCCGATTCTACAATCAGAGTTATTAAAAAAGCAATCTACTATTCAAAGTATGATGCTCCAGAGCTACAGGATAATGTTTCATTCCTTGGGAGATCTGAGATAAAAACAAAAGACATACTTGGTAAGATAGATGTGATAGTTCCTTATGAGAGTCTCTTACCAATTAAATCTAGCTTAATAAAAACTTTTTCAAACAAAAAGCTTATCCAGCAAGATAGTTGGAAAAATCACATGAAAAACTCACTCTCAGTAGTTAGTCTTGATGTTACTGTTGAAGTAGAGGCAACTCAAACAATAAGCGATATCGAAAAGATGAAGGTGGGCGATACAATAATCACAAACAAGGCAGCAGCTGAGACTTTTGATGTGAAGGTAAATGGTTTGAAAGTCGGAGAATGTAAGATAGGAAAAGTCAGTGAGAAACTTGCTGTAGAATTAGTAAATAGCATAACTCTATGAGCACATACACAACCCTTTTAGACATTATAATACTTTTGGTCCTTGGGGTTACAATTGCTTTCTGCTGGAAATTAAATAATAAAATAACTGAGCTAAAATCCAACAAATCTGAGATGATTGATTTCGTAAAATCACTTGATAATACAATCATCAACGCACACAAGAGCGTAGTGAGCTTGAAGGAGGCAACTCAGAATGCTACTGATGAGAGGCAAAAATATGTTAAGGAAGGAAATGAGCTAGCTAATGATCTGTCATTCATGATAGACTCAGGCAATAGATTAATAAATAGGATGGAAAAAGCAATTGAAACTGCAAAGGTCTTAGAAGTGTCAGTTGAAGACAAGATTGAAAAACTAGAAAAACATAAGGAACTTCCAAAAAAGAGAAGTACAACTAAAAAAGTCAGTCAAAGCAAAAAAATCCTACTAAAACAACAAACAAATAGTTAATAATAGTTAAAAAAACAATGATGCGACGTCTCTTGCCATTTTTCATCGTATGCTTTGCAATACTTGCTTTTTCAAAGCTGATGTCTCTTCTGAATAGTGAGAGTACAGTTGTTGAAACTGTTGTATCTCATGCAGATGTAGAAAATCCAGATAACCAAAACAAGACCTCACCAGAAGCACCAGATACAAACTCTTCTGCACCGGCTAAGGCAAATGTTGTTGATTCAAATGGCAATGTGATAGGTGAAGTTTATAATATAGATACAAGTCAAATACAGAAGATAGCTACTTGTGAGAGATTATATGAACTAAACTTTTCCCCAGAAGAAGTACAAATTCTTCAGAAACTAAGGGATAGAAATAAAGACATAGATGAGCTCTCTAAAGATATAGATTTAAGACAAAAAATCCTTGAGAGCATTAAGAATGATATAGAAGAAAAAATAGCACGTCTTGAGAAGCTGAATGCTCAGATAGAGGATGTGAATGTTTCTCAAGGTCAAGGATCTAGCTATACAAAGCTTGTCAAAATCTATGAGGGTATGAAGCCAAAAGAAGCTGCAAAAATATTCAATGAGTTACAGCTTTCAGTCATGATAGGAGTTGCTCAGCAGATGAAGGAGAATAAGCTTGCAGCTATAGTTGCTGAGATGCAGCCAGATAAAGCAAGAGATCTAACTATGGCATTAGCCACAAGGAAAGACGTCGACTGATGATGATAACAAGTGTCTCAGATCTCAATCCGATCATCATCAACAAGCAAAATACTCTATTGCTACTCGATGTTGATGATACAATCATTACAACAGTCAAGAGATTTAGCCATAACTTAGATAAACTGAAGGAACTCCGTAATAATGGTTTTGTAAGAAGAGATTTGTGTGAGGATCTCATTTCATCATGGAGGCTAGAAAGAAAAGTCGTTTTGACTGATAAAGGATGGCCAGAATTCTTCACAAACACAAAGAAAGTCTATGGCCTAACCAAAATGGATGTTGGGAAATTTGGTCTAATAGAATCAGTTGAAATATGGAGATATAATGAGCTCAAGTCACTTGGTGTTAATTTTACTTCATGTAGTCCAATTGACTCACTTGATCACAGTTTACCTCTGAAGCTAGAAATAGAAGACTCAACATTCTTCAAAGGAATTTTCTTTACAGGTAATGCATCTAAGGGCTCTGTAGTAAGAAAAATTCTAAACAATGGGAAATATGACTCTGTTGTGTTTGTTGACGACAAGCCAGAGCAGCTGCATGATGTCACAACAGTCTGTAATGAATTCGACATTGAAATAACTCCAATCCAATTCAAGCTGCAGAATAAATACCAAATAGGACCTTATACAGATCTTGAGAATCAAATACTAAAAGTCATCCATGAAAACTCTTAATGGCATACTGTTTGTAGCTGGCACCTGTGTCGGCAGCGGAATGATTGCATTGCCAATGGCTCTAGCTAAGGTTGGTCTAATCCCAAGTATTTTACTTATGATTAGCATCTGGGCAGTTGTATACATAACATCCCTTGTGAGTGTTGAACTAAATCTACAGGCAGGCAAGGGGTTGGCATTAGGAGATCTATGTAAGTTTTTTTCTGGAAGGAAATCTGAGCTGATAGGGAATTTAAGCCTGAGTCTTCTATCATATGCTTTGCTTTCTGCATACATTGCTGGTGGATCATCAGTCATTTCAAATTTAATGCAAACTGATGCAATTGATGTTAAGCTCTGGTATACCATTGCAATATGTCTAATATTAGCATTTCCACCAAATTTAGTAAAAACCATCAACAATATTCTGTTTATAGGCTTGTTAGCAGTTATAGGAATCATGGTATGTTTTTTGGCCTTCACAATAAATTGGTCAAATATACCTTTATTTGGTGATGAGTGGAGAAACATCATTTCATGGCAAGAAATACTACCAGTTTTATTCACATTCTTCGGTTTCCAAGTGATATTCCATACTTTGACTGAATACTGTAACAGAGACTCAAAGGTCCTAAATAGAGTATTTTTATTTGGAAGTTTAATTCCACTTTTTGTCTATGGAATCTGGAATGCGAGCGTCCTTGGAGCGATATATGAAAATGCCCCAGATTTCTACTCAAAAATGACATCAACAAAGGTATCTGTTGGAGAGCTGGTAATGCACCTAAGTGCAATAGCTAAGGTTGAGTTTGTACAGCTAATGATTTGGTGGATATCAATTCTTGCAATAGTCACATCAGTACTCGGGATAGGTTTAGGAATCATAAGCACGGTCGGCAGACAGATCGAGAGATTTGTAGTTAATCCGCATCTGAATAAAGCTCTGTCGATTGCTATGACTGTCATTCCTCCATACTTGATTGTAGTTGAAATTCCAGATGCTTTTATGTCAGTGATTGGATTCGCAGGAATGATCCTTGCTGTGATTGCAATAATCTTGCCAATTTATCTTTTAAATATAATTAAAAACAGAGATTTTTTCTATAAGATCTTGAAGAACAAATTCATAGTTGACGTGTCATTAGGATTAGGAGTTTTAATAATCTTCTGTGAGATTCTAAATATACTTAAGTAAATTACTTAACATTACTGATTTTGTTATTGCAAAGGATTTTCATAAGATGTAGGATACAAATACATAAAGAAAAATACAAAAAAATCATAAAAAAATATGACAATTCAACTGAATCAAAATCCTATAGTTGGACAGACAATAGTCGTACCGACATCTCCTGCAGTCATGCCAGATAACTCAATTGATCCTGACTTTGATATTTCAACCTATTTAAAACACAGGGTTGGAGTATTATTTTTCTATCCACTGGATTTCACATTCGTATGTCCATCTGAGCTAATTGCACTTGATGCTAAGATCTCAGAGTTTGAGAAGAGAAATGCAGCTGTAGCATTAATCAGCATTGATTCTCAGTTCACACATCTTGCATATAAAAATACTCCTAGAGATCAGGGTGGAATTGGCCAAGTTAGATTCCCAATGATATCTGATATCAACAAGAAATTAGCATCTGCGTTTCAGGTTCTTAATGGTGGTGGAGTGGCTCTCAGGGCAACAATCATCACAGACAAAAACGGTATAATCAGACATTATTCAGTTAATGATTTACCTATCGGTAGAAACATAGATGAGATCATAAGAGTAATTGATGCAATTGAACACCATGCAAAACATGGCGAAGTATGCCCTGCAAATTGGTCTCAAGGCAAGACGGCAATCAAACCAACTCAAGAAGGAATTGTTTCTTACCTAAGAGAAAATGTTTGATTACTTTACTTCATATACATTTATTTGTCCTCCACAGCTTTTATAGCAGTCGTTATAGAGGCTGTCACAGCTACTTGAACAGGATGACTTACTCCAATAAACATTCAGAATTATTGTTGTTTTGAGTCTGTTGAGGCATGCCGTTGCTGTTGACATTCACAACTATGTTGTTTTTCGCAGAGGCTAAGCAATTTGAATAGTTTGTCTCACAATTGTTAGAGCAATCCCATTTCTTATTCATACAGTTTTGTACACAAGCTTGCCCTTCTGCAGAACTCGGTGGAATATAATCATATCTGTACTGAGTACAGCCAACTGCTATTTGAGAGAGTAAAATAAGTGAAATAAGTGTTCTTCGCATGTTTTTTATGAATTAAATTTCTCATATAAATAAATTTTAACTTATTTCAAAAACACATGCGAGTTTTTATTCTACTTTATATGTATGGACTTTTCCTCCGCATGTTTGGAAACAATGGTCGTATAAACCGTTGCAACGATTGACACTATTGTCACACTGCATATGAGCTATATCATATCCTAGTGCGATTCTTTTGCCAAATCCTCCCCCTCATAAAAAAGCTACTAATTATTTCTTGTCTTTAAAATTCTGTACAGCTTTTCTTATAGCGCCTTCTGCAAGAACCGAACAATGAATCTTCACTGGAGGTAATGATAATTCATCTGCAAGGTCACTATTTTTTATCTGCAGAGCATAGTCAAGGGTTTGTCCTTTTATCTTCTCAGTTGTTAAAGAGCTTGCTGCTATTGCTGATAAACACCCAAAGGTTTTGAACTTCGCATCCTCTATGACATTTGTCTCAGGGTTAACTTTGATCTGCAGCTGCATGACATCTCCACAAGAAGGTGCACCAACTAGTCCAGTACCAACATTTTCCTCAAAATCTTCAAACTTCCCAACATTACGAGGGTTTTCATAGTGATCTATAACTTTTTTACTGTATGACATATACATAAGTAATTTACTTGACATTAAAATGAATCATACAGCAAATCTATACATAAGTAAATTACTTATGATTAGAAAGTTATTAATTGATTAATTTGTTTGAATAAACTTGAATATAAAGGAATATCGATGATTAATATCTCCAAAGACATCACGGACAAGCACTGCAGTCACAATGATGCTTTAAATGTTTGTGTTGGGATGGGTTGTTAATGCCCCTCATCCCAATGGATTGCTTTTAAATCAATGCCTGCCATCATCATGTCCCACAGAGGACTTAACTCTCTCAGCTTCTTAACTGCCTTTTGAACTGATTCTATTGCGATTTTCACCTCTTCCTCAGTAGTAAACCTACCTATTCCAAATCTGATAGATGTATGAGCTAATTCCTCATCAACACCTAATGCCCTAAGGACATAAGATGGCTCAAGAGAGCTTGAAGTACAAGCAGATCCTGACGATACAGCTATGTTCTTAATCGCCCCTATCATTGATTCTCCTTCAATACAGGCAAAGCTGAAGTTCAAACATCCAGGGTATCTCTCAGTTCTGCTTCCATTTAAATATACATGAGGTATTTCGAGCATCTTTTCAATAAATAAGTCTGCAAGTTTTTTGACATGTTCGTAGTCTTTTTGCATCTCTGTAATTGCCTGTTCAGCTGCAGCACCAAGACCTACAACGAGAGGTGTTGGAACAGTACCAGATCTCATGCCGCGCTCCTGCCCACCACCACTAAAGATTGGTTGTAATCTAACTCTTGGCTTCCTTCCAATATAAAGAGCTCCAACGCCCTTTGGTCCATAGATCTTGTGCCCTGAGATACTCATCAGATCGATCTTCATAGCTCTCACATCTAGTGGTATCTTTCCGAATGCTTGGGCTGCATCTGTGTGGAAGAAGACTCCTCTATCTCTACAGATCTCACCTATGGCAGCGAGGTCCTGTATGACTCCGATTTCGTTGTTGAGAGCAATAACAGAAACAATAGATGTTTTGTCTGTGATTGAATTTTTCAGTTCATCTAATGATATGAGCCCATCTTTGTCTACGTGAAGGTAAGTTATTTCAAATCCTTCTTGCTCAAGGTATCTGCATGAGTCCAGAACGCATTTGTGCTCGACAACGGTAGTGATAATGTGATTCTTCCCTGAGTTTTTATAGAATCTCGCAACTCCTTTCAGAGCCATGTTATTTGCCTCAGTAGCTCCAGAAGTAAAAATAATTTCTTTTGGATCTGCACCGATTAACTCAGCAACACTTTCTCTAGCAACCTCTACTGCTTCCTCTGATTCCCAGCCAAATGCATGGGTCCTTGAGTGTGGGTTTCCGAATTTCTCATAAAAATATGGAATCATCTTATCTAAAACCCTTTTATCAACTGGAGTTGTAGCTTGGTAATCCATGTATATTGGGCTCTCAAGAGATACCAATAGATCATGAGACTTAATACATATTTCACTCATTATACCTAAGTAAATTACTTGACATTGCTCAGCATTTTACAACAGATTTATACACAAGTAAATTACTTAAGATTAGAATAATTTCTCAATGAAAAATAATACACACCTAAGAATAACTTAGGTACATATTTTTTGTTATTAGAAATTTTAACAATCTTATATAGATGGTGTTTTAACTTCTGGTTTGATTGCTGCCATTTCCTTAAAGGATTTTCTGACTTTTATGTCTTGTGATTCTTCTTTGTACCATTCCTTGCCAAGTCTTTTAGAGCGCCTTCTAAACTTTGTACGTCTGCATTTTTCTCAGGGAATTTTTTTAACATTGCATTGTAGCATCGTTCAAATGCTTTTTCTTGTGCATCAGAAAAAGTTACTGTAGTACTAGGTTTGTCATGGCTTCCAGAGACACCTAATTCTTCATCACCTCCAGAGACAATTGATGCTTTAGCCGCTTCTTCTGTTAATCCACGTTTTATTCCTTCAACGAAATCTTCAGGAGAACTACTTCTGTTAAAAGTATTAACTAAACCTTCTAATAGCATTTTTTCTGGTGTTTTTTGACTTGTTTGCATGATATTTATTTACTTGTTTGGTTTGTTTTAATTTGTATTTAGGCGCCTATATATAATAATAGTTGAAATTTAAACATAATACAAGTTTTATTAGAAATATTTTTTAAGCTACTGGAACTCCAACATTTTGTGTTTGATTTTTCTTTTCTTTGAGACGTTCTACGAATGTCTTGCCTATAGTTTTTTGACTAAAATCATTTAATGAATCTTTTGCTTCTTTTCTTATCACGTAATTATGTTCTGGATTGAATAATCTCATAATAAACCTTATCATTCTTTCGAGAAAACCTGATTTTTCAATAGCTTTATCTAAATCTTGAGGTGTTATTTCTTTCTCACCAAAATGTTTCGCCATTTTTGCATAGTATTCCTCCAATTGTTTATATTCTTGAGAATCTTTAGATGGCATCTCAACTTTTGTACCTTGGTTTAAAGCATTAAAATTTGTACCTTGGTTTAAAGCATTAAAGTTTTCACTGAAGCTGTCAAAGAATTTTTCAAATTTTTGTTCAGTTGTTTGCAATGAATTATTATATGCTTTAGTGACACAAAAAATAATAGTGTCAGCCCCAGGATTGTCTGTTTTAAAAGACTTAAAGTTTTCTTGAATAGCTTTTAGTTTTTCTTGTAGTTCTTTTTGTTTTTGTTCTTCCAGCTCTTGTTCCACTTTTTGTTTTATATCTTTACTAATAGTGATTTTTGACAGTAAATCTCTTTGAGCTTCAGAATTTGAGACTGACTTTTGTTGCAGATCTTTTATTTGCTCTTCTATTTCAGCTATTTCTGGAGTTAGTTCTTGTTTTTTATATCTTTTTGACGCAATTGCTCTTTTATTCCAGCTATTTTTCCAGTTAGTTGTGGATCTGTAACTCCTGTTTCATCTTTTTCAGCTAACTCATTTAAAGCTTTTGCACGCCCCTCTGCAAGCATTAATACTTCCTTGTCTATTGCTTTTAGTTCTTCTTCTTTTGCTTGTTTGTTTTCTAATAATAAATTTTTCTTTTTGTAATTTTAGATTCTCACCTTGTAATGTTTTATATTCTTTAATTGTTTTTTCACTCAAATTACTTTTGATTTCATCTTCTAGAAGTTTTACTTTTTCAGATGATGCAAATTCGACAAATCTATTATCTTCTGTAGATCCAGTGGATTTATTATCAAATTCAAAGCTTAATGTATCTAATTCAGTAGATGTAAGTTGTTCATGTTCTTTAAGTAATTGATTAAAAAATTCTAAGTTTGGAGATGTAAGATCACCCCAACGTCCACCAATGTTTGTTGTTGTTGCTACTCCGAATTCAACCATTACTTTATAAGCTGCAACTTTTAATTCATCTGGTATTTCTACAGGTGATGACTGTTGATTGTTTATCATATGATTTGTTCTTGTTTATTTTTTTATTTGTTGTTTGATGAAATTCCTCCAAATTTCCTTGAGAGTAAATAATACTAATTTTAACTTGTTACAAGCAAGTAAATTTTTATTGAATATATTAGGCAGATTTAAGATGTTTCGTATATAGTTCTTTCCATTTTTCTACAAAGAACTTAGCTTCATCGATTGTGTTATTTATTCCGAGGCTAACTCGTAATGTGCAGCTAGCTTCTTCATATGATGACATCATTGACATCTGTACATGAGGAAATTCAACTCTTCCTGCTGAGCAAGCAGATCCTGCACTTACTGCTATCCCATGAGAATCAAAAAATGCGACTTGTACTTCTGACTTAACTCCTGGCATTGTCATTGAGGTTGTATTTGGAAGTCTTTTTGTTGCCTCTTTTCCGAAAATTATGACTTCATTACAAAAAGTTGATATTTGATCTTCTATATAGTTTCTAATTGGCGCTATGTCTCTTTGCATCCTCATGACCCTATCTTCTATTGCTGAGACAGCAACACCCATGCCATGGATTGCAACAACATTCTCTGTACCTGGTCTGATGCCATATTCTTGTCCACCACCCAGCATCATTGGCTTTAATTTAAATATTTCAGGATTATATATTAGGCATCCAACACCATAAGGACCGCCAAACTTGTGACCACTTATTGTGAATGCATCAGCTGCAATCTCAGCCCAATTAAAGGGAATCTTACCTATTGCTTGCACTGCATCAACATGTAGAGATGAGTTAACATTTCTAACTGCATTTAAAATGTCTTTTATTGGCTGTATGACCCCTGTTTCATTATTTGCAAGCATTACTGAATAGAAACCTTTTTCTTGTATCTCAGATAGCATCAGTTCACCATTCCTATTGACTTTTAGTTGCTCATCGACTTTTGTTTTTAGGATTGATGGATGCTCAACTGAAGATGCAAAGACTTTCATATCATTAAGCTTAGCAGAGTTTATAATCATATTATTTGCTTCAGTGGCTGATCCAGTAAAGATTATTCTAAAATCCTTTGGAACTCCTAGGAATGATCTGATCTTTTTTCTTGCACTTTCTACAAGGTTTCTGGCTTCTCTTCCAAATGAATGAATTGATGAGGCATTCATTGGTTCTTGTATAAGTTCAATCATTGTTTTTACAACTGCATCAGAAGGAGCTGTTGTTGCGTTGTTGTCAAAGTATATTCTATCTCTCATAAAGTTCTGATCGAGAAGTCTACACAGCGTGCAATGCTTCCTATTGGGTCATCTGATGTCAAAATATCTTTAAGAGTAATTGAGGATAGATAACTTTCTATATTATTTTCTAATAGTTTCCACATCTTATGGGCAGAACACTTTTCTTTATTTCCCGTACAACCATCTTCACTGTCATTGCATCTTGTTACTTTTATTTTCTCACCTACAGCATTCATTATTTCTGATATTGATATTGAGTCTACAGGTCTAGTTATTTTATATCCGCCCTTAGGGCCTCTAGATGAAGTAATCAAATTCTTTCTTTTGAGCTCAGATAAAATTATACTCATGTAGTCATGATTTATTCCTTGCTTTTCTGCTATCATTGATATTGATGTGGGTTCATCGCGCTTTGCAAACTCCAACATTGCAGCAACTGCATACTGAGTTTTAGTGGTAATATTTTTAGTCATGACATGGCGGGAAAAAAGTACTATAATTGTAAGAATTATATTATAATTAAAAATCTAATGTCAAGTAAATTACTTGTGTTTATTTTTTGTCTTTGTATTTTAAGGAGTACTAATGCTGATGATTTCCCAAATGCTGATATCCTTGTTTCGCTTGAGGAGATAGCAGAAGATATAAAAAATTTAAATAAGAGATCTGAGAAAAATCTACCAGATATTTCTAAAATAAAAAAATCTACCCTAAAAAGAGAAGACATAGAAAAGTATATTCATAAAATTAGAGCAAGAAACTTGCAAATGAATATTATTGATGATTTGGGTAATAATCTTTCTGGCTTAGATTTATCTAATTTGGACTTCAGAGGCGCTATCATGAACAACATAGTAATGGTTGGATGTGATGTTTCTGGTAGTGTATTCAGCGGCGCAATAATGGAGGGAGTTGATATGAGAAATGTTAAGGCAATTGGTGCTAACTTTACTGGTACAAATGTTGCAGGTGGATCTTTTGAGAATGCTAACCTTAGCTATGCTAGTTTTAATAATACTTTTGGAAATAATGCAAACTTCACTGGTGCTAATCTATCAAATGCAACAATCGCTGACGCTGAATTCCAGGAAGTAAATTTTTCTAGTGTAAACCTAGATAATGCACAGCTTCAAAGGTCTCAGTTTCAGATGTCAGACTTTTCCAATAGCACAGCTAGGAATGCAGTATTATTGTCTTCTACCTTAGCTAAGGCAGAGATAGATAACAGTGATTGGACTGATGTTGATATGACTTCTGCCAACGCATCATACGCAAAATTTTCAAACTCTAAACTCATCAATGCAAAAATGTTTAGTGGTAATTTCGCACATACAGATTTTAATAATGTTATAATGGGAAATGCATATGCAGAAGGTGTTGATTTTTCTAGTACAAAGTTTGAGAATTCAATACTTACAGGTAGTGTCTTAGCAAATTCATCTTTTAACAAGGCAAAAATCACTAATTCACAAATGCAGCGCTGTGTTTTAAATGATGTCACTTTACATGATGTAGACTTATCTAATACAACTCTTGAATCATCTCTTATGAAAGATGTTTCACTTACAGGAGTGAATCTTGATGGAACAAAACTAATTAAAGTTTTTTTAAGTCTTACGAAAATTGATAATGTTGATTTGTCCAAGGCAGTAATTCAACAATCAGTCATATCAAGTTCAAATTAATCTCATATGATAGAATTAATAAATAAAAAGATTGCAAATCACTCAACAAAACTAGATGTCCTCTCGTTGTTTGCAGTGCTGATAAACTGCATTTTCATACTCATATATACCTATGAATATAATCTGGAGCCAGTTGATTTAATTTTTAATATAGCAGTTTCAATATCTGCACTGTGCGTACTCAGTATATTTGTATATTTTTGGAATTCTCAAAAGCAGAATTTATTCCCAGGACTTTGGTTTATATCAATATTTTTAGGATTAGGTTTTTTCAATATATACGGTTTTAATTACAGGTGGTAAAAAATATCTTGTACTGAATCTTTCATCCTCCTTGCTGCTGCTGGCAATGATTGTTGATTGGTTCTTTTTCATTTTTATCTCTCTCACAGGTGCATCAATAGCATACATTACGTTTTTTTTACAGATACCAATCCGATAATGGAAATCATTCATCCATCTAAGAAGCTATATTTGTTATCGTATTTGATATCATATACCTTCCTGTCGATCTCCCTATTCATGAGGCAAAAAGAAAAGGTTCAGGCAAAGAAGATGGATTTTATGAAGGTATTCGGAAGCGCCATAGCACATGAAGTAAATGCCCCCCCTTAGCATCTATGAAGATGATGTCTGATGTCTTAGACTCGATAGTTCAATCAGTTGAGGTCAAAAAAGATAACGATAAATTTATCATGACTCTTGATAAAATAGACTACGAGATGCTTACAAATACCATAAACAATGGCCTCAAGAAGTCATCAAGCGATGCAGCACAGATAATTGAGATGTTACTCTCTGCCCTGAGAGAAAAGTATACAAACAATAAAATTCTATGCAATGTTGCTCTCATAGCGAAGGATGCAGTAAGTATGGCCTCTCATCTAAACACAGATGGTATGAGGATCTCACTGATCGTTGAAAAGGACTTTGAAATAATTTGCTCCCGGCAGCTAATGAAACATGTTATATATAATCTCATCAAGAACGCCTTCAAACACGGCGGCCCAGAGGTTAAAGTTGATGTAAAAATTACTAATCACAAAATAATCATTGAAGACAACGGAGTAGGAATTCCCGAAGAGAAACTCAAAAAGATATTTGATGCATTTGAAACAAACGGTAATGGTAGTGGTATAGGGTTAGCATTTTGTAAGTTTGTGTTGGATGAAATAGATGGTAAGATCACATGCGAGTCAGAAGTTGGAAAATATACAAGATTCATCATCTGGTTTGAAAATATACATAAGTAAATTGCTTAAGATTAGATTAAAAACCCCTGCAAGTCCAGATAATTTATACTTAAGTAAATTACTTGACATTAAAATTTAAAAGTTTTTTATGTTTAGAAATAAGTTAGTTGGTGGTGTGATGATGGTAGCAGGAACATCCATTGGAGCAGGGATGCTAGCGATGCCAATAACTGCTGCAAAGATAGGTTTTGCCATGAGCATCGCAGTCCTATGTCTCATAGGAATTGTTATGGGGATCTCAGCTTATCTTATGTCAAAAATATATGAGGCAACCAATTCAGATTCTACTGTCTCGAAACTTGCAGGTGATATTCTTGGCAGAACATGGCAATTATTAGCAGGTGGTGCGATTCTGATGCTTTTATATTCACTGATAGTAGCTTATTTATCAGGTCTATCAGGTACTCTAAGTAGCCTCTCGGGAATAAACTACAGCTCAGTCGTCATCCTGCTTAGTCTAATTCTTTTTGTAAGCCTAGCTATCTCAGATAAGCTCTTTGATATATATAATAGAGTTGCTTTGTTAATCAAAGGATTCTTTTTAGTTTTGATCGTTTGGGTTCTATACCCACACATATCCTATGGGAATTTACTCAGTAGCAACGAGTTTAATAGTGATTATAATCCACTTGTAGTATTACCGATTTTCGTGACTTCCTTCGGATTCCATGGAGGTATTCCATTTATTTTTAAGTTCTTTGAAAGAGATAAGATGGCCTTCAATAAGGCGGTTTTTTTAGGAGTTCTAACAACGCTATCTGTTTATGTTGTGTGGTTGATTTTCTCATTCGGAGTATTACATCAACAAACAATCATTTCATCTGATTTGTCTGGATTTATAGATGCATTGAATAAGAGTGTTCAGTCTGAGACCTTCAACAAGAGCGTGAGTGTATTTACTGTCCTTGCAATCCTAACATCTCTCTTCGGAGTCGCAGCAGGCTTATTCGATTTCATCCATGAGTCACTCAATGACAATAATAGATTCAAAAGTAGAGTTATGGTTTCTGGACTGGTCTTTTGCATCCCGATGGTGGTTTCAATTACAGGGAAGGGACTATTCATAAAGGCATTGGGTTTTGCTGGTGTGGCACTCACTATAATTGCAATATTCATCCCTTGCATGATTTGTTTTAAAAAGAGGTTATCTCATCCTGTGATTTTATGGTTTTGTATGATACTTGGAATTGCAACAGTGGTTGGAGAGTTAATGAAAAACTTGCAGTAAAATATAAGATTGAGTAATGTAAGGGAATAAGAAATAAAATATGAAGAAATAAAAAACACAGGAAATCATGAGTGAATTCAAAGACAAACTAAAAAAGACAGCAAAGCTAGCTGCAATAAAAATATCTTCAGAAGAAGAGGAGTTTTATACAAAAGAAATTGGATCAATTTTGAATCTTCTAGAAAGCTTCCAGGAAGTCAATACAGAAGGCATTGAGCCACTCAGGAGTGTAAATGAAAGCAACTTATCAATGAGAAAGGATGTAGTTGAAGATCCTAACTCTGCAGACAAAGTTATGAAGAGCACATCTCACACAAAGTACGGATACTTTGTAACTCCTAAGTTTGTTGACTAAGAATGATGCTTATCACCAACCAACAGTGATCCTAACTGTTTTCCACCCAATATGTGCACATGAAAATGATTAACTGTTTGAGAACCATGAGGTCCGCAGTTAGTTATTATTCTATAGCCATCCTTATCTCTGCCAGAAAGATCTAATGCATCAAGGGTAGCTTGCACACCTTTGAAAAAATTAGCAATAAATTCATGTGATGCATTTGAACACATGTCATCGAATGATACATATTCACCCTTCGGTATGACAAGTACATGCACTGGAGCTGCAGGATGCAGGTCATGAAATGCAAGGCAAAACTGATCTTCATATACTTTTTTACAAGGAATTTCACTACGCAACATTTTTGCAAATACGTTGTTTTTATCGTAAGACATTTTTGATTTTTTTTGGATAATACCACATTTGATTTGAGTTTAACCATAACTGTTGGTATTCTGTAAACAAAAAAGAAAAGTTTTTTTTATGGATAAAGCAATATTCAATACAGAAAATCTCCTTGAGGTCTATGAGAAAATGCTCCTACTGAGGCGGTTTGAGGAAAAAGCTGGACAACTATATGGCATGGGTCAAATAGGTGGATTCTGTCACTTATATATAGGGCAAGAGGCTGTAGCATTAGGAATTCAGTATGCAGCACAGCCAGAGGATGCAATCATTACAAGCTATAGAGATCATGGTCTGATCTTGGTAAAAGATGTTGATCCGGAATCAGTTATGGCTGAGCTGATGGGTAAATCTACAGGGTGCTCCAAAGGCAAGGGTGGTTCAATGCACATGTTTGATGTTCAAAAAGGTTTTTATGGTGGTCATGGGATCGTAGGTGCTCAAGTGCCACTTGGTACAGGCATCGGATTTAGTTTTAAATATAGAAATCAACCGAACGTCTCAATCACAATATTTGGAGATGGAGCAGTAAACCAAGGACAAATTTATGAGGCATTCAACATGGCAAAGCTATGGAAGCTGCCTGTACTATATATTGTTGAGAATAACGAGTACGCAATGGGTACTCCTTTGTCGAGAGGGTGTGCCACAACAGACTTGTGGCGTCGCGGACAATCATTTGATATCCCAGGTGACCAAGTAGATGGAATGGACTTCTTTGCTGTCTATGAATCAGTATCTAAGTGTTTGGAGTACATAAGGGCTGGGAACGGACCTGTGTTGTTGGAAGTGAAAACATACCGCTACAGAGGACACTCTATGTCAGACCCTGCAAAGTATAGAACAAAAGAAGAAGTAGAATCATTTAAAGAAAGAGATCCAATAGATGAAATAAAAAATATCTTGATCTCAGAGCATAACATCACAGAGGAGCTCCTAAAAGATATGGATAAAAAAGTTAGGACAAATATAGCTGAGATTGTCACGAGATGTGAAAACGCCCCACTGCCAGATCCTAAGGAGTTTTATACAGATATTTATTCTGCTTAGCTTAATTTATCTGAGCTTTTTCTCCATCCACAGCACAAGATTGTCATCTAATGGATACGATCTTCCTGGGATGCATTTTTCATAACCATAAGTCACTCCTAAACCATCTGGGATAAATCCAAGCTTGATGTATAGCTTCTGTGCTGGTCCGTATCCTAGATCTTTCCCACCATAGAGCCCAACACCAATTCCAACTGTCTCAGAGATCTCTGATGCCTTTACTTCTGCTACAAGAATCAATTGTTTTGCTGTGCCATTTCTTCTGAATTCTGGTAATACATTCAAATCACTAATCTCAGGGATTTTATTCTTTGCAAATGGTTCGTATTGTGATTCCACTTTTAAAATAACATATCCAGCAACATTACCATCTACAAATGCAGTCCATAAAAATCTTTTTAGAGATAGAAAGTCCTGTTGATAATCTTTTAAATAATCTTTTGATAATCCTGAATCAGAAAATGCTTTTATGATTTGATCTAAGAATTTCTCTGATTTCTTAATTTCTATCATTGGAAATTTTGTGGCAAAAAATGGTGGAGATAAACGGATTCGAACCGATGACCCTCTGCTTGCAAAGCAGATGCTCTACCAACTGAGCTATATCCCCATTGATCTGGAGCGGGAGAAGGGATTCGAACCCTCGACCCCAACCTTGGCAAGGTTGTGCTCTACCCCTGAGCTACTCCCGCTTGTTAGTAATAACAAGCAATTGTATGTACAATATATATTCACTTTAGCTATAATGCAATAGTCACAGGCAATATAAAAGAAATTTTTTGATTTTCTTGGGAATTTCTAATAAATTGATGAGAGTATGCAACTAATAACTCAATTAATAAATGAAAAAGCTTGGTTTACCATTAGAGTACAATAAATTGTCTGAGTTCTTTGATGCTTGGAATGTAAATGATGATACAGAAGATAAAAATGCTGTCATAGAAAATATTCTCAAAGGGCAAAGAATAAAAAGTGTTTTGGATATGACTTGTGGAACTGGATCACAGGTTTTCTTCTTAAAAAACTTGGCCATGATGTGGTTGGAACTGATTTAAGTAAAAAACTCATAAAACTTGCTAAAAATAAAACTAAAGGAGATAAAATTGAGTGCTATACAGGAGACATCAGAACAATAAAATTGAATCGAACATTTGATGCAGTCATTACTATTTTCAATGCAGTTGGTCATCTAACAAAAATCGAATTTGAAAAAGCTATTCAGAACATTCATAATCATCTGAATCCTGGCAGGATATATGTTTTTGATATTTTCAACTTGGATGCAATTACTGATGCAGTCATAAAAGATTTCGCTTGTTATGTTCATAAGGATGTTGGTGAATATCAATTTCTCTCAACTCAGTGTTCAACAATTGATAGGGAGAAAGGCTTGTTGACTTCTTATGATGTACATATGATTCAGAAAAATGCTGAAAAACCAAAAGTTTTTAGGAGTAATTTTGCTCTTCAGATATATAATGCAGAGAGTATACAAGAGATTCTTAATAAAAATGGATTTGATGTAGTTGCTCATTATGATATGAATGGTAATCCTTTTATTGAAGATAAAAGTCTAAGTATTTTAACTATTGCAAAAAAGAAATGAAGTTTGTTGAATATGCATATCTTGTATTTATTATTTCTCAGATAGTTCTTGTTGTTGGTGTTGTAAGAAAAGCAATGAAGATTCATAGGCAAAAGAAATTGTATGATGAGAAGTAAAAAGATTAAAAAAAGAATTTTCTTGATAGTGGCTGTCGCTGGAATACTTGTGATGCTTATTTTAAAGGTCTTTAGCGACAATATCTCTCTCTTTCTAAAGCCAGCAGACGTCTATCAGCAGAAAATCCTACCTTCTGAGAATGTAAGAGTCGGAGGATATGTGAAGGATTTGAAGTTCAACATAGAAACCAACTCATACTCTTTTTTCCTAACAGACAATGAATCACATGATGTATTTGTGAGTTATAAGGGAATGCTTCCATCTCTTTTCAGAGAGGGACAGATGTCTGTTGCTGGAGGTAAGATCACAATGTGTGGAGAAGTGTTTTGTCTTAATGCTCATGAAGTCCTCGCAAAGCATGACGAGAACTATAGGCCAAAGTAGTTTGAAATTAAAATCTATTATCTGCAAGATACGTCATTCCTTTTTCGATTGCTAGCATCAGTTTTGCACGTTTATCCGAATATTTTATTGTCAATTCAGGCATTGATATGGAAGAGTTTTTATATCCTAAGACACTTTTTATGATTGATGTGCTACATGATGTCAGTTTTGATGTTTCTCCCATTAATGAAGAAAAATAGCTTTTATCACTCTCATAGAGATATCTGTCAAAAACCCTAGCAGAGGTTTCATTTTTTGAGATTTGAAAATTAATATTTATATCAGCCATCATTTCTTTAACAACATTATTAATTACTTCAAAATACTTGCTATCTTTGAAAGGTTTAAACTCAATAACATATTGATCCTTAGCATTTCGTGATTTTGGAGGAATGATCCTGATACTTAATCTATTTTTTACTGCTTTAATTAGGTTTGATATTTGTTTATCTTTTTTTCAAGAGCAGCTGAAAAAGTATTGTAAATAGTAGATGTTGGCATCATCAAAACATTACCTCCTAGATAGCTTACAGGAGATTTTGTATAACAAACATAATTATAAAAACTTTGAGAAAAACTGTAAGACATTGTATTTTTAAAAACTTCTGAACAGGCAACATTAAGCAGATAATCTTCTGTTGATAAAGCATTAAAAAATTCATTTAAAAGTGCATAAGAACTATAAACTTGCTTTCCATTTTGTATACAATCAGATATTCTACTCTGAAAATAACTGATAAAAGATGAATTTTGTCTTGCTGGTTGATGTCTTTGAGCTTTATATTTACCTTTTGAAATTACGTTTATAAATTTTTGTTCTTCCTTTTGTTGATTATACATTTTCCCCTCTTTTATTTTTTAACTTGTGTGCAAAATAATGTTAAATGAAATTATAAAATAATCAATCTCCATATACCTTATCTAGGATTCCGTTGATGAAACCAACTTCGACATCATGGTCAAATGCAACGGCTATATTCAGATAATCCTTTATGATATTTCCAACAGTATGTTTATGCTCACAATACTTTAATTCATAACTACCAACCCTTAATATTGCCAGTACAACCCTTGATAGGCGAGAAGATGTTTTGCAGTTTTTCTCAACTGCATCATCTATTTCTGTAAGTTTTTCTAATATTTTCATTAGGATCATTACATCAGGGGAGTTATCTTCTGATTTATATCTACTTGCAACAGATGCATTAAAAAGAATTATTTCTATTTCCTTCTCACTCAATCCTTCAAATTCATCAGAATTCATTGATAGGGCATATAACATTTGAATCAGTAAAACTCTGCGTCTTGTGGAAAAACTTACTTCACTTTTCTGCATTTTTTTCTAGAAATTTTTTTATAAAAGAAATCTCTTTATATCTCATAAATATGCAGATTAAAAGCATAAAGATCATATAGATGCAATTCCATCCAGCAAGAGATATTCCAAGGACAAATAGCTGTGGTTTATCACATGCAACCAAATCCTTAGAATTTATTGATTCTAGAAACTCTTCTGGTGAGTTGACACCTGAAAAAGATGCTGTGCAGGATGATTCATATTTAACTATGCCATGTTCAACTAAGACCTGAAATATCCCAAGTCCAATTCCCACAGCAAATATTCCATAAATTATATATTCAAGAGATTGTAAATACCTTTCTGATATGTTTTTATTAATCATAGGAATCATAAATATTCCAAATGCAGTCATTACATAGTAAACAACCCTTTGGTACTTACATAGCCTGCATGGCACTATTCCGAAGAATTCAACTGCATAAGCAAATATAAGTGCAAGTACTGAAAAGATAATAACGCAATAGGAAAAAGCTTTTTGTTTGTTTATATTCACAAGGTTTTTTGTTTTTGTCGTTCAATAATTATCATAACAAAAGTTCCTATGATATTCTAGAAATAAATTAAGTCTAAAAAAAATAATGAGAAAAAAAATCTTTATAGTTGCTGGAGAGGCTTCAGGAGATATAATTGGGGCAAACCTCATAAATGCAATGCAAGACAAAAATATTGAATTCAGAGGCATTGGAGGGCAGATGATGCAGGCTGCAGGGGCAAATATAATTTTTCATTACAAGAAAATTTCTGTAATTGGATTTATTGAGATTTTCTATCACTTTCTGGACATATTGAGATATATGAAAAGGACTGTCACAGCCATATCAGAATTTAAACCTGACATGATTGTAACAATAGACTCTCCAGGTTTTAACTTCAGACTCATAAAGGCAATTAAAAAGGATCTGGATTGTAAGGCAATTCATTATGTAGCCCCCACTGTATGGGCGTATGGTGAGGATAGAGCTCAGCTGGTAAGTCAGCTATATAAACATATTCTACTAATTTTACCATTTGAAGGGAAATACTTTCAACACATGCCACATACCTTTGTTGGACATCCGATTGTTGAAGAAAAAACATATCTTATGCAAAATGCAGCAAAGCTATATGAACTAGATGCAAGTAAGCTACAGAGCAACAGGTGGACCATCAGTATCTTGCCAGGCAGTAGGAAATCTGAGATAAAAATCCACATGAAAACGTTACTTGAGGCAATGGATCTGATAAAAAATAGATTCAGCGAGAAACAAGATATAAAATTTAAAATCTTAACTTTACCGCATCTGAAGAGTTTCCTTGAAGAGCAAATTTCTGGTAATAATTCGAACAATGATTCGATTGAAATAAATGATGATGTCTCACAGCACGATAAGATCATTCAGGAGAGTATCATCGGGATAGTTAAATCAGGTACATCAACAATGGGGTTTATGGCCAATGGAACTCCTGCCATAACATTTTATAAAGTATCACCTTTAAGCGCCTGGATAATAAAGAAAAAACTTAAAATCCTGAGGTTTAATCTCTGTAACATTATTATGTTCTGTGATGTATTACCTGAGTTGATACAAGATAATTTTACTGCTACAAATATCCTTGAGATAGCTGTAGAAACAATTTTAAGTGCAGCTAAGAGACATAAAATAATGGATTTATATTTAAAGACTTGGGATAAGCTGCAGCAGTCTGAGAAGCCAAGCCAAATCGCAGCAGAAGTAATTTATGAATACTTAAAGAATGAAGACAATACAATTAAATAATCTAAACATCTCTAATGACTTACCAATTGTTCTGATAGCTGGGCCTTGTCAGATTGAGTCAGAATCACATGCAATAGATGTGGCTGGAAAGATATCAGAAATATCAAAAAAGCTCAGGATAGGATTTATATATAAAAGCTCCTTCGATAAAGCTAATAGGACTTCTATCAGTGGCAAGAGAGGTATAGGGTTAGAAGCTTCCTGTAAGATTTTTAATTCAATAAAGAAAAATTTTAATCGTTCAATTCTGACTGATATACATCATCCGGAGCAAGCTCATATAATTTCCAATCACGTTGATATCCTACAGATCCCAGCGCTCCTCTGCAGACAAACAGATCTGATTGTCGCTGCAGCAAAGACAGGAAAATGTATTAACATAAAAAAGGGGCAATTTCTTTCTCCAAACGACATGAGAAATGCTATAGAGAAATGCCTTGCAACAGGGAATGAAAATGTTCTCATTACTGAAAGGGGTACATCTTTTGGCTATAATAATCTTGTGAATGATATGAGAGGATTACAGATCATGAGGGATACTGGGTATCCTGTGATATTTGATGCAACCCATTCAGTTCAGCAGCCAGGGAGTCTAAATAATGCTACAGGTGGACAGAGGGAGTTCATTGAGGTTCTGACCAGGGCTGCAACGGCCACAGGTATTGCTGGGCTTTTTATGGAGACTCATGAGAACCCTGATATTGCTCCGAGTGATGGCAAGAGCATGGTTCCTCTGCATTTCCTTGAGGATCTTTTAGTAAGAGCAATTGAAATCGATCAAGTCACTAAGAAGTTTCCATACATTGGCATTAAGTAGAATCTCACTACTTATCGAGTGAGATTGCAGAGTTCGATATTGGTACTTTGTATTGGACTGTTGGCCACCTTGTCATTAGAGCTATAGTAATACGTCTGTTCCTTGGGGAATACGGATCATTATCATCAAATGGGACATTATCACCATAAGAAACAAGCTTCGCAATTCTCTCCTGAGGCAGTCCTGCAATTTGCATTGCTTTTCTTGCAGATTCAGCACGTCCAGCAGACAGATCCCATGTGTTATAACCATTGATGGAGGCATTATCAGTCTTTTCAGTATAACCACCTATGACAATTCTGTTAGGTGTATAGAGAATAGATTTTGTGATTTTTTCAATCAAAAACTTAGCCTCTGGAGTTAACTGAGTACTACCCTTTTGGAACATTGGTCTTTTATTGCTATCGAATATGCTTATCTCAAGGCCATCTTTGCTCATATTTGTTGAAATACTTGAAGACAAATCCCTTGTATAAGAATCACTTGCAAGGTCTGACCTGATTTTTGCCTCAACATTGTTAAAGGATTCTGTTGTTGTTGACTTTGTTGTATCCTGATCAGTCGATGAAGTTTGAGTTTGTTCCTGTATCTCTTTTTCCTCATCTTCAGTAGTCATCATTTTACTAAAGAATCCGATGGTTGGCTTGAAGTAAGTTGCCATACTCTTTAGTTTTTGAGAAGGAGTTGTGTTCAATAGCCACATCAACATAAAGAAACACATCATAGCTGTCACGAAGTCTGCATAGGCTAGTTTCCATGCCCCTTCCTTCTGCTGATATTGCTCCTTTGCCTTTCTTGGCCTGCTCTGATGAGCATTATTATTATGGTTGAATGTGCCTCGCATCTCACTATTTTGAATTGTAAATTATAGCTTCAACTTCATTGAAAGTAGGCTGAACATCTTCTGCTATAACCTGTCTTGCAAATTCAACTGAGATTGATGTTGGGTGTCCTTTCATATAAGAAAGCATTCCGGTTTTCATACACTCTATAAAGTCTAGTTCATCATTTTGGAATCTGTCTAGGAAAGAACATATAGGGTTTACTACGCAATATGCAAAGAAAACCCCAGCGAAAGTTCCTATAAGAGCGCCAGCGACTCTTGCACCAAGTATCTCAGGTGCAGATCCTGCTGATGCCATAGCTCCTATAACTCCTAAGACAGCAGCTACAATCCCTAGAGCTGGTAGAGAGTCCCCAAGTTTGTTTAGTGCTTTTGTAACTTTAGATGCATAATTCCTTCTTGTCTCAAGATCAGCTTCCATCATGTTCTCTATCTCGTATATATCTTGGAATCCAAGGGTCAAGAGTCTGAAGTGGTTTTGAAAAAAAGAAAGAGCTTCTTTGTTTTTCAGAAGCACAGGGTGTTTGTTGAAAATACTACTGTTATATGGATTATCTATTTGAGATTCCAGTTCAGTAACATTCACTGAATTACTATACTTGAAGAAATTGAACATAAAAGCAAGTAAATCAAGGTAGTCAGCCTTTTTATAGGGCTTATCAGACATTACTTTTGGCAGCTGTTTTGAGAGCTGTTTGAAGAATGCACTTGGATTGCTCATTATGAAGCTTCCTGTTGCTATTCCTGCGATCAAAATCCATTCAGATATGTTAAACACAACTCCAACACTGATACCCCCAAAAAACATTCCCACCGATATTGTTAACAGGACAATGATAACGCTTAAATAAAATCTCATTTTCTTCTAGTGAACTTCTATATTTTAATGTATAAGTCTTTATGCCAAAAGTAGTCTTTATGCTAAGATTGTACATGGTTTAAAGTCGAATATACATCAGTTTTAATAATATGAAAAGAATCAAAAGGAAGTTATACATATGGATCAATGCTTTTTTCCATAAAGTTTGGTTTGGTAGTGGGTCCACAGTTTTTTTTCCTATTCTAAAAATTCTTTCTAAAGTTTATTATTTCATTTTACGAAATAAAAAACAAGACAAAAAATCTATTGAAAAATCTTTTGTTATATGTGTTGGTGGAATTAATGTTGGCGGAACAGGGAAAACACCATGCGCAATAGGGATTTGTAATCAACTAAATGAGCTAGGAAAAAGGGTCGCATTTGTGACACGAGGATATATTCCAGGAGGTAAATCGATTACAAAAGTAATAAAAATTCCAATGGGAGAAAAATCTGATGCAAAGACGGTAGGAGATGAGGCGCTGTTGCTCTCATGCATAACTGATACATATGTCTCTCGAGATAGATTCAAAGCCGCAGAGATGGCTTCAGATGATGGAGCAGAGATCATAATAATGGATGATGGCCTGCAGAACAGAACTCTCCAGAGCAATTATTCAATCTGTGTTTTTGACTCTGAATACGGAGTAGGTAATGGCTATCTTTTGCCTGCTGGACCTCTTCGCGAGAAATTTGAAGACAGAGTCAATGACATAGATAAAATAATTCTCATAAGACGATCATTTACAATCCAAAGTGAATTAGAAAAACTTCTGCTGAAAGTTCCTAAAAACAAGATAGTTGATGCAAAAATATGTGTTAAAAATCCAGAGAAGTTTCAAAATAGAGATTACGTATGCCTTGCAGGGATAGGGCATCCTGAGAAGTTTTTTGAGACAGCTGAATCTGCAGGAGTTATAATTGTAAAAAGCTATGCCTTCCCAGATCATTACGAGTATTCTGAAGATGATTTATTAGAAGTTTTTAGTCATGGATGTAGAGTTTTGACTACTACAAAGGATTTAAAAAGAATCCCTCAGAGATTCCATGATATGACTGATGTTCTAGAGATAGAGTTGAGATTCGATTCAAATGAATTTATCAGTGAGATTCTCAGCAAAATTTCTATACCTAAGTAATTTACTTAAGATTAGTTTTTTGTGGGAAGTAAAACCCTCAGAAAAGTAAGAATGTATTAATCTCTGGATAGATTTTTAATGTCAAGTAATTTACTTAACATTATATCTTTGCAGTTTTGTTTTTAAGGTTCATTAATTCTGTGATGCTTTGTTTGATTTTTCCTTGTACAAAAGGGTTATAATCCAATTGCACTGTTACTGGAGATTCCTGGATTGCAAATATGTCTGTGATTCTGATTTTCTGACCATTGCTCATTATGAAATTACCATCCATGAGAGCCTGCTGAATTCTATTTGTTGTGAACATCTCAGCTCTGACTGGCTTGTTGTCTGAATCAGTGGCAAGGAGTTGAACCTTATATGTTCCCTCTGGTATTGTAAGGTTTCCATCGACACCCTTTACATTGAATACAAAGTTCTCCATTGCATTTCCTTGGATGTTCTCTAGTTTCGCCTCATGAACTACTTGTCCGTTATCGTCAACGAGTCTCACATTTGCACTTACATTCTTGCCGATGCCATCAACTATGTAACTGACTGGTATCTCTGAGCTATTGGAGTCGACTGAGATGCTGTCACCCTTTGTCAATGCGAATTTGCCTATCATGTTGCCTGCATTAGATAGAGATCCATTCTTCTGGAAATCCCTTGTAATTGAGTCCAGCTTGTAGTCTATTGACATGAGAGTTTGTAACTCATTCATCTGGTAAATGTTTTGAGCCATTTGATTCATGTCGACTGGACTGTCAAGGTCTTGACACTTCAGCTGTGTTGTGAGCAACTTAAAGAACATCTGCTGATTTTTTTTCATTTCAGCTAATTTCTCATTTCTCACGTCATCAGCTGAGCTATTTGAGTCAAAGTTTTTTATTGAACTAAACATTTTTTTTATTTTAACATCCCAATGAGTGACTCGAGAGAATATTGTTTTAGGAAAGGTTCAATCGTGCTGTGATTAGCAGAGAAACCATGCCATCTCATGTCTTCGAGTTCATGAACTAATTCTATTTTATCTTTTAACATCACTAACCTTTTTGATAGCATAGCTGATTCGTACCCATTTTCAAGTAATTTTTTTACTCTCTCCTCAGTTATCTTATGAATATTTGTATATATCCCATCAAGGGTTTCAAACCGCTGCAGGAGTGTTGCAGCTATTTTTTGTCCTATTCCTCTTATTCCAGGTATGTTGTCTGCCCTATCTCCAACCATCGATAAATAATCACATATCTGGTGAGGTCCTACTGAGAATTTTTCATACACATCCGCTGCAGAACAAAAACCTTTCTTACCGATATCAAAAAAGGTTATTTTATCTGAAATTAGCTGCATTAGGTCTTTGTCGCTTGAGGCAACCACAACTTCACACCCATTCATTGCTGCATGGTTTGCATAGGCTGCTATGACGTCATCTGCCTCACAGGTTGTGTCACTAAGATATTTTATTCCAAATGCATCTAGCATTGGCTTAGTAAGCTTTAGCTGTGCAATTAGATCATCAGGAGTAGATGTTCTGTTACCTTTGTATTCACTGTATATCTGATATCTGAAGTTATCTTTTTTTCCTGTATCCAGAGCAACAGCAAGCATCAGTTCCGAATCCTTTGTTGCAATGCTTCTCAGAAGGAATCTCAAAGATTTTATAAAACCATACAGAGCACCAACCGGAATATTATCTTGTGACAAGATCGGTGGAACTGCATAGTAGGCTCTGAAGAGCATCCCGCTACCATCTATAATTACAAATTTTTTCTTAGAAATGGTCTTTTGTTATTTATTTGGTTTGTGATGCACTTGGCATCTTGTATGTAGACAAAAATACCAAATACAAAGATAAAGTCAAAGACTATGCTTCTACTAATTCTTCAGAGAGTTCTAATTCTTTTTTATTTTTCTTCTTAGGGGTTTGTTTTTTATTCAAACCTAGGAGCTCTTTGATTTCCTCACCAGACATAGACTCCTTCTCTATGAGTGCTTCAGCAAGCTTATGAAGCTGATCAGAATACTTTGTAAGAATTGTCTTAGCTGTCTCATGACCATCATTAACTAGGCGGCTGATTTCACCATCAACATCCTGCATCATCTTCTCAGATATTGTCTGATTTTTACCAATGCTATGTCCAAGGAAAACTTCCTCTTGCTGATCACCAACAAGCAGAGGTCCTATCTTATCGCTGAGACCCCACTGAGTCACCATGCGACGTGCAAGCGTTGTTGCCATCTTAATATCATTTTGTGCACCAGTAGTTACGTTATGAGATCCAAATACCAACTCTTCTGCAACTCTTCCACCCATTGCTACAGCTATGTCAGCTTCGAGCTTCTCTCTTGTGACTGAGTATCTATCGTCTTCAGGCAATCTCATTGTAACACCGAGAGCTCTACCGCGAGGTATAATTGTAGCTTTATGTAGAGGATCTGAAGCAGGCATGTGAAGAGCAACTAGGGCATGTCCACCTTCATGATATGCGGTCAGTTTTTTCTGCTCATCACTTATGATCATAGATTTTCTTTCAACGCCCATCAGGACTTTGTCTTTAGCTGACTCCAGAGTTTCCATTGTGATGTACTTTTGGTTCATTCTAGCTGCAAGCAGAGCGGCTTCATTCACAAGATTTGCTAGATCAGCACCTGCAAACCCTGGAGTTCCTCTAGCAAAGACCTCGACATTCACATCATCACCTAAAGGAACTTTCTTTAGATGTACTTCTAGGATCTTTGTACGTCCTTTGACATCAGGTATAGAGACTGTTATCTGTCTGTCAAAACGTCCCGGTCTCAAGAGAGCTGGATCTAGGACGTCTGGACGATTTGTAGCAGCAATGACAATTACACCCTCATTTTCATTAAACCCATCCATTTCGACAAGCAACTGGTTAAGGGTCTGCTCCCTTTCATCATTACCACCTCCTAGACCAGCTCCTCTATGTCTACCGACTGCATCTATTTCATCTATGAACAAAATACATGGTGCATGTTTTTTTGCTTGTGTGAACATATCACGTACGCGACTAGCACCAACACCAACAAACATCTCAACAAAGTCAGAACCAGAGATAGTAAAGAATGGGACTTTTGCTTCACCAGCTATTGCCTTTGCAAGCAACGTCTTACCTGTACCAGGTGATCCAACCAGAAGGCATCCGCGTGGAATCTTACCCCCTAGTCTTTTGAATTTGTTTGGTTCTCTTAAGAAGTCAACTATTTCCTCGAGTTCTTCTTTAGCTTCCTCTATACCAGCTACATCTGCAAATGTGACCTTTATTGCGTTTTCAGATAGCATTCTTGCTTTTGACTTACCGAAGCCCATAGCTTTATTTCCACCGTTTTGCATGTTTCTCATGAAATAAATCCATACACCAGCCAAGAGAAGTGCAGGGAACCATTGTATGATCATTCCGAAGAAGTTTCCTAATGATGTTTCTGTTGGTGCTATGTCGATTCTGACATTTTGTTTGTGCAGCTCGTCTATTAGCTGTGGATAGAAGTTTGGCGCTAGTGTGTCGAACTGTCTACCGTCATCTGTTTCACCTTCAATTATATTGCCTCTTATAGATACTCGATTTATTTTATCAGCTTCTAACTCCTTTAGAAATTCAGAGAAAGGCATCCTTTTTGATCCAAGTTTCACATCAGAAACAAGATTGTATAGCATCGCAACTAGGAATATTGCCAATGCCCACACAACCATGTTGTTTGTATTATTTTTCATATAAAATTATTTTGATATTTATGCCAAGTATAACCTAAAAATTCATTATCTAAAACATTTTAGTGTTAATAACGATGTGATTGTTGATTTAAAGTTTCTCCCCCCCCTTTTTTTTATAATATGTGAATAAAAAACAACAGAGTCTTTAAAGGAATATATTGTTTCTTGAGATTGATTCTGAGTTTTCTTTTATTGTATCAGAATGTTTTTTTCCTTCTTTTCCTTCTTTTCCTTCTTTTTGTTTGTGTTTTATTTCTGTTTGGATCTCTCTTTCAATGACGATCAAAACCCTGTTAAATGCATCTTTGTTCCACCAGCTGGAGTGCCCTAGATTTAGAGTGAATGCAGCATAGAGAGAACTAAGGAATTTTCCACTCCAATTTATTTTATCGCTGATTATTCTGGCATTTTCTTCTGATATTGTTGTGTTGCCGAAGGTAGCATGTAAACCTCTGAAGCAATCTGTAAATACTTCCTTATGCTTATCTCCATCTAATACTGCTACAAACTTTTTCTCAAGCTCTGCGAAATTACTTTTTGGCTCAGCTTTGAAATAACTAATTGTTGCATTATAAGCTCCAAATATTTTTCGATGCGCATCTGTCAGATCAGCCTTAAGTTTTTCAATTCTTTCAGCAGTTGCTTGTTCTTTGTCTAACGCTGCAACGAGAGCATTAAAATCACAGTGGTTCTGATATGTTGAACGTCTTCTTGAACACGTTCCGACTTTGATTGCCATTCCTGCAATTGCTTGCCCAGTGGAGAGGCCACCCAAGATGTTTGAGCAGTTTGAATCGGTAATTGCTACATCTCCAAAGACATTTTGTAATGCTCTGAAAGCTTTTGTTGTAATGTTCTTATTATCAAATTTTAGCTGATCTCTAAAGAATTCTTCTGCATTAAAGCCTTTAGTTTTTTTGATTCTTCTAAAGTTTTGTTATAAACATCAAAGACTTTCTGTTGAGAAACAGTCAGAACTGTTTTACTTCCAAGAATACTTCCTACCAAGCTCCTACGTTCTTTTGGACTATTGAGATTTATATCCTCTATAATGTTGTTTACAATACCTTCAGGAATAGAAAAATTTTCTTCTGAGATATTAGAATTTCTTAATTCTTCCATATGTTTTATTTATATTTTATATTGTTTGCTTATAGAAGCATAGCTTATTCCAATGATAAGCAAAAGATGTCTTTATAATTTTTTCTGATGAGTGACTTTTAAAACAACAAATTTTGAATCTATTGTAGTGGCTTAATGTATTAAGATGACGTAATGTAAAAAACCTCTCTTGTGAAAATAAAATTCCTATGATAAAGTAGGTCTCATAAAATTGCGGGTGTAGCTCAATGGTAGAGTTCCAGCCTTCCAAGCTGGCCGTGTGGGTTCGATTCCCATCACCCGCTCCAGTTAGGTTTCAAATAGATGCTTAATCTCGTTGAAATACTCAGATTTCATCATCTCACTTTTTATCTGTTGAGCAACTCTAACTCCAAGGTCATGAGCAATTGCTTCGTGTGATGTGACTTCATCAAGTAAGACTGCTTCTGAATGACTAAACACATTTTCACCATTTGGTACTATGAATGCAGCTTTGAGTTCAATTGAATTTTCTTTGAGTTTAGCAAATGCCGCTATAGGTGTCTCACAATTGCCTTCCATCTCGATCATAAAACCTCTCTCAGCCATAATACAAACATAACTCTGCTGATGATTGATAGCCTTTAAAATGCTAATTAAATCTGTTCTGTCTTCTCTGCACTCAATAGCGATAACTCCTTGTCCTATGGCAGGTAGCATCACATCAGAAGATATTACCTCAGTGATGCAATCTGATAGCCCAAGGCGTTCCAATCCAGCCCTAGCCAATAAGATTCCATCAACATCTCCTCTTTTGAATTTTGAGATCCTTGTATCAACATTGCCTCTGATGTTTACTACATTTATTTTATTGCCTAACAGATGCATTAGAAACGCCTTTCTTCTGGCAGAGCATGTACCGATTGTTGAGCTGCTTGGTAAAGTTAGTAATGAATGTTTAGAAATCAAGACATCTTCTGATGCAATTCTCTCTGTGACTGCTGGTATGATTAAATTATCTGGAAGAATTGCTGGAACATCTTTGAGAGAATGTACAGCTATGTCTATTTTATTTGATAGAAGGCTTTCCTCTATTTCCTTTAAAAATAAAGCCTTGCCACCTATGTCCACTAGAGGCCTATCAGTTATGATATCGCCGGTTGTTTTTATCTCTACCACCTCACATTTTATTCTGTCATCAAATTCTTGGATTTTTTTGATGACCTCATGTGTTTGTGTAAGTGCCAATTTGCTACAACGGGTACCTACACGCAACATTTCCCTAAATTATTTGTACGTAAACCCTAGGAGTTTTCCCTCTTTCTTTCTTGATGAGATTTTTCACCTTAAGAGCTATTTTCTTACTATCACCATTATTGTTCCTAATCTTCATGTTTCCGAAGTGGTCATTGATGAATGATTGAATTTGTTGGAAAAATGGTTTGTCTCTTTCTATGTCAAGAATACCTGGTGCAAAGACTTTTGAGTATCTAATGCCTTTCTTTCCATCCAATACAACAACTATGAATACAATACCGTTCTGCTGCATTTCTAGTCTGTCACGGATTATAGGACTCTTTCCATCTATGATGTATTTACCATCAAGGACAAGATACCCAGCTTGGACTTTTCCAACTACTCTTGGGTGCTCTTTATCTAAAACTACAACGCTTCCGTTTTCCACTTCAAGAGAATTTTGGATTCCTATTGATGTAGCAAACTTCGCATGTAGATGAAGTCTTAGTCTATCGCCATGGACTGGGATAGCCACCTGTGGTCTGATGAGTTCATACATCCTTCTGACCTCGTCTTGTGCTGGATGTCCTGATACGTGTACGAATTCATTCATCTCACTCAGCACCTCAACACCCATGCTGCAGAACTTGTTGAAGAGCGCATAGATCCTCTTTTCATTTCCAGGGATTATCTTTGATGCAAATATTATTGTATCACCCTTTGTCATGTTGATGTGTGGGTGGGTATGATTAGCAATCCTGTTGACTGCAGCCATCTCCTCTCCTTGACATCCAGTAGATATCACAAGGAGTTCACTTCTCTTCTTACCTTTTATATCTGTTGGCTCAAGGAATCCTTCAACATCATCAAGGTATCCGCTGTTTATTGCTGCATTGTACATCCTCCAGAGAGATCTACCAACCAGAACAACTTTCCTACCTGTTTCCTTTGCAGCCTCAGAGACTGACTTTAATCTAGCTATGTTTGATGCGAAGGTTGTAACTACGACCAGTCCATTAGAGTACTTCTTGATCAGTTTTGTAAGACTTTCTTTTAATTCTCCTTCCGATCCAGATGATCCGTGGTTAAAGATGTTTGTTGAGTCACTCACCATAGCAAGGACACCTTCATCTCCTAGCCTTGATAGCTTCCCTTCATCTGTTGCATTCCCAACTACTGGATCAGGATCTAGCTTCCAATCCCCTGTATGGAAAATGTTACCGCTAGGAGTTCTGATCATTAGACCATGCATTTCAGGAATTGAGTGGGTTATGTGAACCATCTCGACTGAGAAGTTGCCTATCTGAGTAGGAGTATTTGGGCCTATTATGTTTATAGGGATGGTTTCTTCATTGACAAGCATCTCTCTGAACTTCGCTTTCAGGATTTCTGCTGTGAAGGCTGTTGCATAGATTGGACACTTTATTCTATTCCATAGGTATGCAACTGCTCCAAGGTGGTCTTCATGTGCGTGTGTCAAGACCAAACCAGCAACTTCATCTAGACGTTTTTCTATAAATGCTATCTTTGGCATTGTAATCTCAACTCCTGGGAACTCAGGCTCAGCAAAACATATACCAAGGTCAACTATCAGCCATTTTCCATTCTCATCATCACCCTTATGGTAATATAGATTAAGATTCATACCTACTTCACATGCCCCACCAAGTGGAATGAAAAGAAACTTATCTTTGTATTTAGCTATATCTACGAAGTCAACAGATTGTTCAACTGGTACATGAGTACTCTCTAACTCCTCATTTTCATTAATTTTATTCATTATTTTTTATTCATTAAATTTTTGGTTATAAACACCAATTCGCTTAGCAAATGGGAAAAAATTATCCCCATTTTATACTGATAATTAAAGATTGTCTATCGGTTGGACTAGTCTTGTCTGAACAAGACATGTTTTAATTGATTGAAATTATCTAATACTTTTCCTGTACCTAGCACTACTGAGTAAAGAGGTTCTTCTGCTATGGATGCAGATAAACCAGTTGAATCTCTTAGTGCCTTATCTATGCCTCTCAACAATGCACCTCCTCCTGTAAGCATTATTCCTCTATCGACTATGTCTGCTGATAGCTCTGGAGGTGCTGTTTCAAGGACGTCTTTAACTGCTTCAACTATTTGTGAGACTGGCTCTGAAATGCTTTCCATTACGTCTGAGCTGTTGAGTCTTATTTCTTTTGGGATACCTATAATCATATCACGACCGCGGACTTCTATTTGAGCATCATTCATATCACTGTGGTGTGCAGACCCTATTTGTTTTTTGATCTTTTCAGCGGTACTTTCTCCTATCAGTAAACTATAATTTTTCTTTACATAGGATATAATTGACTCATCTATCGCATCTCCACCAACTCTTATAGACTTCGCATGAACTATACCACCAAGAGATATAACTCCGACCTCAGTCGTGCCACCACCTATGTCGACTACCATAGATCCAGTTGGTTCAGTTACTGGTAAGTTAGCTCCTATTGCAGCTGCCATTGGCTCTTCAATTAAGTAAACTTCTCTTGCACCTGCACTCTCTACAGCATCTTGTATCGCCCTCCTTTCTACTGGTGTTGAGCCTGATGGGACACAAACTATGACGATTGGCTTGGCAAGAAATGAATGTTTTTTATGGATAACATTTATAAAATATTTTATCATCTCTTCAGCGCCTTTAAAGTCTGCTATAACACCATCTCTCATTGGTCTGAATGCTGTTATGTCTTGAGGAGTTTTACCTAGCATCTGCTTGGCTTGTACACCAAATGCATAAGGTACCTTTGAACCCTTCTGATCAACAAGTGCAACAACAGATGGCTCATTTAGCATTATACCTTCTCCCTGTACATATACGAGAGTGTTGGCTGTACCAAGGTCTATTGCTATGTTTTTTGAAAAAAAATTTAATATTGATGAGAACATATTTTTTATCTTAAATTCACTATTTGGTTTGAAATTGTTTCATTGAATGTTGTCATTAGTGTCCCGATGTATGGCATGATCAGGAAGAGAGTTACAAAAATCGCTATTAACTTTGGAACGAATGCTATGGTCTGATCCTGTATCTGAGTGAGCGCTTGAACAAGCGAGACTAGTAAACCAACGAAGAGTGCTGTCAAAAGAACTGGCAGTGATATCTTAAGAGTTAAGAACAAAGCCTCTCGTGATATATCAAGAATTGAGTTTATTTCCATTTTGTTGATTTTCAGTTTCTTGTTTTTTTGCATAGTATAATCCCATGAAATCTACTGGTGCAAGCATTAAAGGTGGGAATCCACCATCTCTAGTGATATCTGAAATTATTCTTCTGACATATGGAAACAGAATGTTTGGGCAGTGCACGAGAAGTACCATCTCCTTGGCATTCTGATTCATATCATCTGTTATTGTGAAAAGACCAGCATATGAAAGATCAACCACAAAGATTGTCCCACCAGAGTCAGCATTCACTGTAACATTTATTATAACTTCAAAAGTATTTTCATGTATCTGATCAGCTTTAACATCCAAATCAATGTTGATGTCTGGTTTTTCAGTTTCCATCAAGCTATATGGTGCTCTAGGGTTTTCAAATGACAGATCCTTTATGTATTGAGCATTAACAAGGACTAAACCTTGCACATTGGATGTTTCTTGTGTGGACACTATTTAAAATTTTTTTTGGTATTTTGTCCAAAATATAAACTGACTTTAATATATTTGCAATAAAGTCCGAATAGTTTTACACACATCAGATGTATTTAAGTGTATAAATACTAGAGAAAATAAAAGATATTACTGTTGATTTTTCCTACACTTATTATAATATACATCTTGCAAAAGTTTGATTTTATAAAATATGCATAACCTCTTTTTTGAAACATTACAGACTATAAATAAAACAGGTAATACCAGTGATAATTTACTGTCAAAAGTAATGGCTTCTGGGTTGCAAACACATCTTATGGAGACCGATAAATACAATTTAGAAGAGTTGTTGGAGTTCCTATATAAATCAACTGATGACCAGAATGCTCTATCGTTTTCCGATAGAAGAGACATGCGTGCAGAGCTTGTAGATATCCTTGAGGATTTAAGAATACCTTTAAAGTCCAGTCAAATGCATTATTTAATTGCTGGAATTGATTCAGTGACTGCAGCATTAGATCTCAGCAAACAGCAGAGTCAACTGAAGTTCATTGATCTGTTGAAGATGATGTCATTTTTCTCAATACAAGCAGCAGCTTTATCTGTAAATGATGCAGAAGTTGCACGTAACGACTTATTCGATGAAATCCTTGAATTTGTACCTATAGCAGAATTTCGTGAGAAGTATGTTGAATTCCAAAAAGTTATATATCCATTGAGTTTGATTCTGATATGTGATCGTCTGATAGACACAAAAATGCAGAAATGTACTGAGCTGGTTGACTTCCTGAAATATAAAAAGACTATTACTGTTCTTAGTAATGCAATTGAGGAAGTGGGAAGTGATAACCCAAAAATCCAAGCTAAGACTGCTGATTTAACTAAAAAAATCAATGACTTGCAAAAAAGAGAGGAAGAGCTACGAAATTCTACATTCATTAGTTTACTCAAATCAGATGTAATCAGTGGAATTATTTTCAATGATAAGTTTAAACAAGAGTTAAGATCCCTTTGCGACAAACAAGGAGTTTCAAACAAGCCCCACCAAGATGTTTTTGCGAGTCCACTTTCAAGTCTTCTTTATAGATCAAAAGAGCTATCATCTGTGAGATTAAAATTAACAGAAATATTTGGTTCTATTGCCCTTAGTGATACATTGATAAAATCAGTTGTTCAGAAGTGTTCTGAAATCAGTACAAGAGAGAAAAGCATTCAACAAAGAATTGGTTGTTCTGAACCAAAAACAGAAATTGTTGGTGTCGGGGTATAAAGCCATCATATCTAATTGACTAACTTGGCATCATTCTGTATGGTATGATGTGCAAACACAAAATAGGAGAAAAACATGCCAATCAAAAAAAATAACACAAGAACAGGAAACTAAGGCTTTACAAAAAGCTTTTAGAGATCTTAGTGATAACTGTAATAGAGAGCAGCAATACACATCATCATACCATCAATCTGGAATGCAATATACGTTCTCATCACGTTATCAATTTAATGAAATGCAATGTACATCCCTATCACAGTTTTTCGATGAGGCACCTATAAGTATTAAAGACAAAGCAACGGTAATAGGAAATGTCTTTAGTCTTTTAATTCTTGATGATGGGTTTGATTTAATTTTTGGTGATGGGTTTGATGATGATCAATTTGTAATTTGCTTCATTTAATGATGTGAAAGAACATGCTTTGAATTCCATTCCAAAATGTTTTTCATTGACTTATGAAGGAGTAAGTTTGAAAGCACAACAAGTTAAAACAATTCTATCTGACATTGGAGGTCTTGAAAAGGCTTCAATATTAATGTGTTCGACTCTTCTTGGGATTTTAGATAAAAACGAGTCAGTACAAGAATTTAAAAAACTTATCTCTGATACACCAATATTGGAAGAAAAATACGAGTTGGTTGGCCAATCATTATGTTTTAATTTTGACTTAAAAGATGAGTATGAATCTTTGATGTCAAATTATCAAAAAGATTTTGCAACTGAATACGTTGGATTGCTTTTAGAATCAGCAATTTTACCTACAACAAAAGATTGGGTTAAGAAAGAGTATTTCACAAATGTTTTAGAAGATACAGAATTCTTTAATATTTTAGAAAATACTTCAACAAATTGCGTAGGAGATGTTGCTCAATCTTTTATGCGAATCATTCAAGAAGCACAACAAGAACTTTTTGGAGAATAATTTTGTTGAATATGAGTGGCTCAAACGAGTCACTCATTAGTTTTTAGTCGTCAAAGACCTCATCCCAAGTTCCTTCAGTTGAAGCCCTTGAGTATTCTGTAACTCTGTTTTCAAAGAAGTTTGTATGTTCTGGAGAATTCAAGATCTCATCCATCCATGGGAGAGGATTCTTTGGCGCATCATATCTTTCTTCTAGACCAAGCTGTTTAAGTCTTCTGTTAGCAATGTATCTGATATACTTCTTTATATCCTCAGCTGTCATCCCTTGAATTGCACCTTCAAAACGAAATGCAAGGTCTATAAATGCGTCTTCATGCGATATAATTTCTTCACATGCTTTATATAGATCATTTTTGAATTCTTCTGTCCAAATCTCAGGATTTTCTTGTAAAAATGTTAAGAAAAGCTTAATAATAGATTCTGTATGAAGAGTTTCGTCTCTGACTGACCAAGCAACTATTTGCCCCATTCCTTTCATCTTACCGAAGCGCTGGAAGTTAAATAACATTGCAAAAGATGCAAAGAGTTGTAGACCTTCTGTAAAAGCACCAAAGATTGCTAAGATCTTAGCTATGTCAGACTTAGAACCAGTATTAAACTGTTGCATGTAGTCGTACTTATCTTTCATTTCTTTGTATTGCATGAAGGCCTTATACTCGACTTCAGGCATTCCAAGGGTATCCAAAAGGTGTGAATAAGCATCTATATGAATTGTCTCCATGTTTGAAAAGGCAGAAAGCATCATCTGGATTTCAACTGGTTTAAAAACTCTGCTGTAGTGCTTCATATAGCAATTGTTTACCTCAACATCAGCCTGAGTAAAAAATCTGAGAATCTGAGTAAGTAAATGTTTTTCTTCTGATGTTAGGTCATTTTTCCAATTCTTTACATCGTCTGACATTGGAACTTCTTGAGCCATCCAGTGAAGTCTCTGCTGAGTTAACCATGCATCATATGCCCATGGATAATTAAATGGTTTGTAAAAAGGTTCTGTAGCGAGTAATGACATAATACTTTTTAGTTGTGTTTAGGAATATGTCAATTTTTATATTTCAATTTGTGGAATTTGTATATATCTAACTACTAATTTTTTTAGTAGTCAGATAAGATTTTTTAGTTTGTAGCGTTTAAGAGGTGGTCAATGATTGCATTACCAGTTTGCCAACTCTTTGTATTCATATTATAGAATTGCTTGTTTGTGATGAGTTTTGTTAATTGCTCAGCCCGCTCAACATTAGAGCCCTCGATATTACCGGAAGCAATCTCACCTGTGCCACCCTTACCTGCATCTACGATTTGCATCTCACCTGACTTTGCAGAGGCTTTCAGAGCATTATCACCCATCACACTTAATCCATCAACATTTGCATAAGTTGCAAGAGGAATTTTGTAGAGTTTTCTACTAGTACCATTTGCAAAGTTACCAATTAAACTGCCATCAACATCGATTGATATATTTGTCAGAGCACTTGGACTCATACCATTTGATCTAACAACTCCTATCATTTCGTCGTGGACAGACTCACTCATCTTAGAATTATCAAAATCAAGAGATATTGTGTCAACGTTCTCTTCTTTTATGAATGTAATTTGCAGAGGTTGTGATGAATCCGGTAGAGTATCAGGAGCCTGCGCTATACCAATTGAAGTACTTGTTACAGTAGGTTTAGTAGCTAGTTTCGGTATAATTCTCAATCTATATCCACCTGCAGACTCATATATAGTTGCTTGAAAATCTTTACTGAGAGTAGCATCAGAATTTATTTTTACTGCAAGATCAACCATTGAATTGAAGTCTGTACCTGCATTGAAGGTTACGCCATTAACAACAAAATTGCCCACTGCTAATACACCATGTGGATCTGATACCTGAGACGTTGTAACACTAGGAACGACAGGTCTTGATCCTGACAGATTGCCCTTTGTATCAAAAGCAAACTTTGTTACTTGTAATAAACCATCGCTTCTTGATTCCTTGAGTTCATTAGGGTTTGAAACAAAGAACTCTTGAACCCAACCATCTTCAACTTTTTTCAATGCGATATTTGCAAGGTGTGCTCCACCCTTCGAATCATAAAGAGTTACTGCCTGTATGATATCCGGCTGAGTGTTACCTGACGCCATGTTAGAGTTTGAATCATATGGATCATACCCTTGTCCAAGAACAGGTCCTGCATACATGTTGAGTGCAGATAAAACATCAGCATCCTGAATGTTGTCAAGACTTACATTAGTATTAGGTCTTGCCATAAATATTAGACCATCAGATGAAGAACTTGCTTTGATGTCTTTGAAATATTTTTGTAGACCATTTTTGAGATCTCCCATCGATGAGAATCTTATTGCGCCGCTCTGAATTGGCGTTACACTATATACTATATTAAGTGATGTTGCTAATCCTCCTGAGATTGACAGTGAATCATTTCCATTTGTTGGTGGAACAATTGTGATTGTAGAACTACTAGGAGTACCAGCTGAAGTTACTTGTGCATTTATACCAATGCTTGTAAGTTTATTTGCAATGTTTCTTATTGTCGCACCATCATTAGCTCCTAGAACATCACTCACCTTAAATGAAAAAGAAAGTCCATTATATGTACCATTAATTTCATCAGTCGGTGTTGTGATTGTTACACCACTGTCTGGGTATGAATTTGATACTTTTGCACCTCTAAAAATACATTTTATTGATTCTAAGGTTATGTCACCATCTTTTTCTTCCTGTATATTGATTGAGAAGCCATTCCCAGAAAGTAGGTCACCACTTTCCCTTAAGAATCCATTCAGATCCTTTGTAGAACTACGATTGGCTCCCTCAGGGGCCATCACAAAAGATGCTTGTCCTTTTGCCAATAATCCAGAGTTCAAATTAAACTCTTCAGTTATTTTTGATGTCGCAACTGCTTTTGACAGAATATTATTATCTACAATAACAGCCTCTAAGGTTTTGATATCTAATTCAGGTTCAGAACCATCGTCTTTATATTTTGCTCCTAATAGCAAATACTTATCTAAATACTCAAGTTTACCGTCTACATTTGGTCTGAAATTACCCGTAGCAACGTTCACAACCTCATTGCTTAGCTTATTTTTTACTATGAAAAAGTTTTTGTTTCCTTTTGTAGCAAGATCTGTGACTATACCTGTGTACTCAAACGCACCTTTTTGACTTATAAGGTTTCCCTCGGTGCTTTGTACTCCATTATCTCCAGCTATGTTTGATAAGTTTGTGAAGGCAGTTTTGAAACCAGGTGTTTCACTATTTGCTATGTTGTTTGCAGACTGCGAAATTATATTTGTCGCAGTTCTCATTCCTGTTATTGCAATCGCAGTTGTAGACATGAGGTATTTAGTTTTTTGTGTTTAAGATTTCGAATTTGGATTATAAAACATGTGTTTGATATATGCAACATATTATTAATGCAAAGACTTAACTGAAAGTGCAAAAATTCCTGAGAGCTGTTGTTTTTTGATCATTGCGATTTCTTTAGATTGCGTTTCAACATATTTTGCATTCCCAGTTGAATTTGTAAATTCTTCAATACATTTTTGAATTTTTTGGTTTTTTTGTATTGTTGATAAAACATAAGGTGTATGACCTTTTGAATCTCTTGATGTCAAAATCAGCTTTATTGTTAGAGGGTCACAAAACTCTTTTGCTATATCAAGAATTAATTTACAAACTTCAACATTTGAGCTTTCAACTGCATAGTTCAAAAGAGTACGATTCATATTATCTTTTTTCATTATGAGGTTGGACATACTTTCCTTGTCATCATCTGAAAGGTTTTTAACTCTTTTTATGTACTTCATCACGCTGATGATTGCATTTGTATTGCTGCTTGAAAAAACTGAATGTAAAAACTCATCATGAGATGATAAAGTATTCTTAAACAATAGATTAACTTTATCTTCCTGTATATTTCCTTCAATCTCCTGCATAAGATTTAAATAAAATTCTGTACAGTAATACTTAAATGTCAGTGTGATAAAATTATCATTATTTTTATTGTGTTGATCACATATCTGCCCTAAAATAACACTTTTTGAATTCTTTTGAATTGATTGTATTATCTTTAGTATCTTTTCTGCAAGCTCAATATTCTTGCTCATTATGGCAATCATTATTGCATTATTGCCATCTGAGTTAGCTCGTGTGAGTGATAGAACTGCCTCAGGATTACTTTGAATTATTTCAAGGATTTTATTCTGTAATTCTGATGATTCAGAACATGATTTACTTGCTAGAAGCATCAGAGAGTTGTTTGAGTTTGTATCACAACTCATCACAATTTCATGTTCTATTTTGCTTTTGTCTGCCGGCTCCTTGATGGTTTTTGAAATCAAATCAAGGATCTTTGTACCTATGGAGAAGTTATCGTTTTTAATTGCTATCATTAAGAGATTATCTCCTGCAGCATCTGCCACAGTCATTGCATTATACATGCTGTCGAGACCGCATACTGATGCTAAGCAATCGATCATCGTTTTAAATACAATATCAACCTCCTTAAACTTATGATTGGCACATAAGGTCATGAGGGGAGTCCTTCCATCTTGTCTCCTATTTTTAATGATAGTCTTAATATCGTTTGCAGGACAATGGGCCTGCATAAATGACATAAAATCCTCTAGAAGTTCTGCTGTACCATATTCTATAAAATATCCTAGGACATTCTCTCCATTGCTATCCTGATGACTTAAAATCCTAGGATTACTAAATATAATTGGAGCAACTGTGAAGAGTTTTTTAATACTTTGGAAGTCTTTCATTTCAAGTAAAAGCATCAGGATATTTTTACCGTCATGAGCTATGCTGAGGGCTTCAACCATCTTTGTAGGGTTGTTGTGATTTGCTATAACATACTCAACTACCTCCTCTAGGACTTTTTCGTCTGTATTATTTCTAACACCAGATACAACGTCAAAGATCCCAGAATCCTTTTCACTTGATATTTTATTTTCAAACATGTTATAATTTAAATAGATGGTTAAAAATTATCTAAACAAATTCTACTACACACCAAATTGAAGATAAAGTGAAAATTTTTTGTAAGATAAATTCAGCAGTGTTGTTGGCATTTCTGACTGTTTTTTTGTCAGTCAATTTTGTCTATGGAAGCAGTGATGAAGATATGCCTGATGACATAGATGTAGATGATACAACAGGTAATGTGAGGTTTGATGATAGGTTTGAAAAGTTTAATAGAGAAGTATTTGCATTCAATAAAGGGATAGATAAAGTAGGTATCAGACCAGCCACAAAAGTCTATAGAAAAATAACATTCCCTGAATGGGGTAGGCAAAGAGTAAGCAATGCTCTCAAGAATCTTAATGAACCAAACCACATGATAGATAGTATCTTATATGCTAACCCGGCAGGTTTTTTCAAAAGTGGAGTAAGATTTCTGATAAACTCAACAGTTGGTGTTTTTGGGTTATTTGATGTAGCAGGAAAGCTTGGTGTAAAAAGGTCTGATATATCATTTTCTGACGTGATGGCTGGTAGAATGTGCATAAGAAACGGTCCATACCTAATGATTCCAATTCTCGGACCATCAACTGCAAGGAATGCTTCTGGTCTTGCTGTTGACAAATTCGTCTTAGACCCATTCAGTTTGATCATGCCTTTACATATCACAGTTGTTAGATTTGGATTAGAAATAGTATCTACAAGGAGTGAGAAAGGACATATAATGAAGCAGATCAGTGAGGATTCAATTGATGACTATGCTATGTTGAGGAGCTTGTATTACCAATCAGATTATACGAAGGAGTTCACAACATATGATAACTCTAAAAAGTAATTGAGAAAGATTTGATTAGAATATAGAATTAAAAAACTAAGAATTATAAGAAATATTCACTCCGATGTCAGAACTAGAAAAATTAGTCATAGCAGTTGCAACAGGTATCTTCTTGTTTGTTTTTAGCGATAATATAGGTCGACTTATCTATGGACCAACACAGATGGTTTTAAAGCAAGGATTCAACATAAAAGTCGAAGATATGAATAGGGAGATAGCTCAGCAACCAACAACATTACCTGAGGTCCTTGACATGAAGACAATAATGGCTGCTGCTGATCCAACAAAGGGTGAAGCTATTTTCAAGAAAGTTTGTACTTTATGTCATAATGGCGATAAGGGAGGTCCAAACAAGGTAGGTCCAAATCTATGGGGAATAGTTGATGGTCCTGCTGCACACAAAGCAGATTTCAATTACTCAGATGCAATGCTACAAAGAAAAGCATCAGGGGTTCCATGGAGTGAGGAGCAGCTATACAGATACCTATATGCACCAAAGCAGTATGTAGTTGGTACAAAGATGTCATTCGCAGGAATAAAAGATGATAAGGAGCGAGCAGATCTTGTAGCTTATCTAAATACAATGAAATAAATAAATTGATAAGAAAAAACTTCTTTACATAAGTACTCATAGAGGGTGTAAAGAAATGGACATAATTCTGGGAAAATTTGCTGAATCAGAGCTTAATTCACTCACAGATGAAGAAATTGCAGCTTATGAGAAACTTCTTGAGCTTTCTGACGATATCCTATACAATACAATATCAGGAATTCTTTGTGGAGGAAAAATTGATCCCAACATGAAATGTGTTGAAAATTTGATAACAAGAATAGCTAATTTTCAGGGCAATAGTGGGATGGTTTCTTGACAGTTACAGGGAATTATACTAGTGGTTCTATAAAAAATATTGAGATGAAAAAAGTAAGTATACAAGGGGTAACAAAGCTCTATGAAGAAATAAGAAAGGAGCTTTCATTAGTTACTTGGCCAACAAAAAAGGAAATGTTCATTTCTGTTGCAGTTGTTGGTATTTCTGTGATGCTTACTGCTTCCATATTCTTTGCAGCTGATTATCTACTGTACAATGCTGTCCAGCTCCTAATAAAATTATGAGGTAATATATGAATGAAATGAGTGCTGAAGTCGAAAAGGTTGAGAATAACCACAAATGGTATGTAATCAACACCGTTATAGGGCAAGAGAGGAAGATCGCTAAAACCCTGAAGGAAAATATTGAAAAGCAAGGAATAGAGGGCCTCATATCAGAAGTCATAGTCCCAGCAGAAAAAGTGACAGAGATAAAAAGAGGTAAGAAAGTCGATGTAGAAAAAAAAGTATGCCCTGGATACATCCTGCTAAAGATGGAGCTGAATGACAAAACCATTAGTGCAATAAGGAGTATAACTGGGGTTGCTAAATTCCTTGGTAGAGATAAGAAGCCAGTTTCAATACCAGAGAAAGAAGTTATGGCGATGCTAAACTACCTCAGCGACATCAGTGCCCTCAATACAAACATCAGAGCTGAATACTCATATCTTCCAGGTGATATGGTTGAGATCAAGGAAGGGGCATTTGAAGGCTTCTCAGCATGTGTTGAGGCGGTAGATAATGATAAGATGAAACTCAAGGTATCAGTATCAATCTTCGGAAGAGAAACTCCTGTAGAATTGGATTTCAAACAAGCCTCTAAAGTCCAAGAGGAATAATTATCTTTTTTTGTTCTGAAGTTTCATAATATATGAAATAACTTCAGCAACTGCTTTATAGTGTTTCTCTTGAATCTGCTTTCCTATCTCAACATCTTTGTATAATAATCTCGCTAGAGGTGGATTCTCAACAATAGGAATCTTGTGCTCTTTCCCTATCTCTCTAATCATCATAGCTATATTATCCAATCCCTTTGCAACAACAACAGGTGTATCCATGGTCTCTTGTTTATACTCAAGTGCCACAGCATAGTGAGTAGGGTTTGTAATGATTACATCTGCCATAGGTACTACTGCCATGATGCGTCGTTTTGACATCTTGGCTCGCATTGCTTTGAGTTTTGATTTAACTTCTGGACTACCTTCTTGCTGTTTGTGTTCATCTCTTAGCTCCTGCTTACTCATTCGCATCTTCTGCATGAATGCAAACCTCTGATAAAGATAATCTATGACAGCGAGAGCAAACATAAAACAGCATACCCCTACAAACAGCTTTATAAGGCCTTTCATCAACAATTTTATCCCAGAGACAATAGATAAGCTATAAACATGACTTAAGGTCCTTATTTCACTCTTAATCGCAATATAAACTATAATTCCAACCAATGATATTTTAAGTAATCCCTTAAGAAATTCCATAACAGAGTTTAAAGAAAAAATCCTTTTGAACCCAGAGATAGGTGAGATTCTGCTTAGCTGCGGTCTGATAACCTCAGGAGAGTAAATTATACCTTGTTGAGCAAGAATACCAAAGATGTTTACAATCATCATTATTAGCGCGGGAATGATTATGAATGGCATCACGTCAAGTATCAAATCAGACATGATTAACATCACATTTGATGAAGGTGGATTATTCGTATTCTTTGCAGCAGTTGCAATAAGATCATATGGTGTTGTGACAAATTTCCTTAGCCTATCAGTTAAAGATACACTAAAAACACCTCCTAACATTAGAACAAAGAGGGATAAGGTGAAGATCGACAGAAATGAGTTAACTTCCTTAGAATTAAATGTATTGCCTTCCTCTCGTGCTTTCTCGAGCTTCCGTTGACTGGGTTCTTCAGTCTTCTGTGACTGATCTTCTGTATCACTCATAGGCCATAACTTTTTACAAGACTACCGCAGAGCATATACCAACCATCAACCAATACAAAGAATATTAGTTTGAATGGTAATGATATCATAACAGGTGGCAACATCATCATCCCCATCGCCATCAACACAGATGATACTACAAGATCTATCACAAGAAATGGTAAGAAGATCAAAAACCCTATTTCGAATGCTTTCCTGAGCTCGCTGATGAGAAATGCAGGGATTAGAAAATGTAGGGGTGTTTCATCTCTTGTAATGCTGTCTTCGACCTTTGCCATGCCTCTAAAAAGTGATAGTTCTTTATCTCCAACATTTTCTAACATAAAACCTTTCACTGGCTTCTGCAGGTTTTCCCAAGCCATTTCATTAGTTATTCTTTCTTCCATAAGAGGCTCTATTGCATCATCGTAAATCGCCTTGAGAGGCTTTTCCATAATGAAAAAAGTAAGAAAGAGAGCCAAGCTTGCAAGGACTGAATTCGGAGGAGTCTGCTGCAGCCCAAGCCCGTTCCGCAAGATTGATAGCACAACAGCAATCTTTGTGAATGATGTAAACATTATGACAATCGAGGGAGCAACACTCAAGATCGTCATGAGGGCTATTATCTGGATGATCCTCGAGCTAAAACCACCAGATGCAGTAGCTGCATTGTCATTTAAACTCATTGTGAGATCTGCTGCAGCTGCTGCCTCACAGCTGAACAACAAGATCAACAACAAGATTGCCTGTAAGTTTTTTTTGATCATAGTTATTTGTTATTTGTATCATGATATTATCACTCATGTGAGCTTTTGTCATCAAAACAAACAATGATCTTAAAAAAATTGCAATAATTAAATCGTATGTTTAAATACAGTAAATTATTAAAAAAAATTAACAATGCAGCAAATATCTAAGTTTTTTCAAAGACCTCAAAAAGACATAGAAAAACTCATCGTAGAGATAGAAAAAGCAAAAGTAGTAAAGAATTTGCAAGACAAGTTTGGGAATGGTCCAGGTCAGATTGATATACAAAACATTTCAGATGATGAACTAAAAGCTTTAACAAAGTCTTTATATGATAAAATTCTTTTTCTTGGAGTTTTTTATAGACATTTGCCAAAAGATCAGCAAGATAAATACTATAATTACTTCCATGTAGCTTTTAAACAACTTGCAGATTTATGTGAGGAGATAAATGGGAGAAATACTGCTTTAGCAAACGGTTCAAAGCCAATTGAATTGGAAATATTGAATAAAACTCTTAGAGATAAAATTATCAATGTTAGTAGTAATCTTCATTTAGCAAATGAATATCTGCCAGAAAATATCGTTCAAGAACTAGTTGTTAATCCTATAAATAATCCTATAATTACCTACAAAAATTCTAAAGAGTTTAAAGCTTATCAAGATCGACAAGAGGAGCTCTTTAGCGAATACATTCTTGATAAGCGTGTAAGAGATTTATCCTTCAAAGTAGCTGAGCTTGCTGTCTTGAGATTTAGTAGAGATCCTGGAGATAGTCAAATCCTGCGAGATCAAGCAAAAGAGCTTGCAGAGGCTTTTACTACGACAAAAGATGAGAGACCTTGGTTCAATAGATGGATAAAGAGAACAAATCCACAAAAATTATTTGATGCAATTGCTAAGGACATAAATATTACTTACAAAAAAATAGTAGTAGAAATTATGAGCAAAAAAATAAGAGTAATAAAAGATAGAGTTGAGAAAGCTCAAGTTAGAGGTCTCTTTAGCCTTAAAGGAACAACATTATATAACAAGATCATTGCAAATCCAACAACCCCTAATCTTGAACCATGGGAGAAAGTTAATTGGCAAAAGAAGGTTATGCTGCATCTTGAATTTGAATTTGATGAATTTGATATTTATGAACCTTTGCATATTTTATTTGCAAAAAATGTTCCAGTCAATTTTGGTTTGCCAGGAAAAGTATTCTTATTTTTCAGTGGTTTAGTTCCTCCTCTAAGTGTAATTTTTGCACCTTCTGCAAAAGAATATTTTAAAGACTCTTTTATTGCACCAATTTTTAATCTGTCAGATTTTATTACAAAACCATTTAGGTGGTGTATAGAAAAATTTGTAATTGTGCCTATCGAAGCTCCTTTCAAGTTTTTTGATGCAGTGAGAGAAGGTGTTTTTGAGTCTGAGAACTTTAATCCTGCAGATTCTGTTTTTCAAAGGATTAATAGCTCTTTAAAAACTAAGGAGTTTTTGAGATCTACTGTTTTGCATGAAAAATATGATTATAAAGAACAAGAAGAAAAAATTGCACAGATAATAACAAGAGCAGAAGTTAGAAATAGTGTTAAACCACAAGTACCAGGAGTACCTCAAAAGCCAAGGGAAGGAAACGATATTAAGTTTACTGCTAAATTTACTGCAAAAAATTTAGCTGATCCTCAAGGAAGAATTAGAAATGAACAAGACCTCACTAGAGGAAGATTTTAACCTGTAATGTTCTATAAGCCGGGTTCTGTACCAAATTGGCGGCAACTATTTATCTAGCTGTGCCATCACTAGCACAGTCGTGCGATCTACCCTCATGCTATAGCCTAAAACTGACGGTATGAATTGCTTCATACAGCATGTCTACTTGATCTTGCATCTGGTGGGGTTTGCCATGCGACTCTCATTGCTGACAGCCCGGGGAGCTCTTACCTCTCCTTTTCACCCTTACCTCAAACGAGGCGGTATATTCTCTGTGGCACTTTCCCTAATGTGTTAACATCGTCAGGTATTACCTGACACCATTGTTTTATGATGCCCGGACTTTCCTCTGCATAGCAGCAGTTGCCCAAACATTACAGACTTAGCATCACTCTATCACTGTGGCTATGTTTTATCAAGTTTCGCAATTTTTTCTTCGATTTTATCAAACAAAATCTTTACTGAATCAATTCCTTTTTGCTGAAAGAGAGCTACTAAGAGAGTTGGAGATGTAATGTTTATTTCTGTGACGAAGTCACCTATGAGGTCTATCCCAGCAAAAAAAATACCCAACTTTTTTAATTCCATTGCTAAAGCTTCACATGTTTGTTTTTCATCTTCTGTCAGAACGGCTTTGCGAAGGGTTCCACCTAATCTTGTATTGGTTAAGAAATCATCCCTTGCAGGCATCCTACCAACAACACCAACAATCTCACCATCACACACTATGACGCGCTTGTCACCAAAATATATCTCAGGTAAAAACTTCTGTGCGATGACTTGCATATCCTTTTGCAAACTAAGATAATTTTTTATCTTTTCTTCCTCCCCACATCGCACTTGAATGACATCATTTCCACCATATCCATAGATTGGTTTCATTACTATATGTTTATGTTTATCTAAGAATTTCTTTATTGAAGTGAAATCACATGAGATAATTGTTGGAGGTATTATATGTTGTTTTTGCAACTTAATAGGGAGTAATTTTTCAACATTATCTCTCAAAACCTCAGGATCATTTATAAAAAATATGTTGGGGTTGATATCTTTTAAAATTGATAATAGGTGTGTGGATGCTATATAATGCATGTCAACAGGCGGGTTTTGCCTAATCATTAGGCAAAAAAATGTAGATAAATCAACTTCTAATTCATCAGAAATTATTTCATATTTTAAAAAATCTTTAGAGTTTTCATTAAACCAAACTTTCAAATAATGACCAGTACAAGTTATTCTATTATTTGAATATTTTAAAGTCTTTGGATGATACCAGAAGATATTGTATCCTCTTGTGTACATAACACTTGCTATGAAAAGTGATGTATCAGAAGAGAAATTCAAAGAATCAAGATTATCTCCCTGAATTGCTAATTGTTTTTTCATGTAAACTTTTTTATTTTCCTGTCTATGGTTAATTTTAACTCATTGTTTTTGATCCTAAAATGAGAAAATAATTTTTTTGTATACTTAATTGCTACAAAATTTTTATTTTTTAATGATCTACAAGGTATGCTTAATCCATTTCCCATTGGTATCTTGTTCAATCACATTTATCGGAATACCAAGATTTATAGCCTGTTTAAAAAGCAAATTTTTTGTCTGGACTTCATTCTCCTGAAAATTTTCTTTAAAAACATTGAAAAATAGAAATTTTTTATATTGATTTATTAAAAACTGAACGATATCTTTATCATCAAAATATTTTTTTTCATCAACCGTCAGTAGTATTTCAGGGTCGTTTCCGGGTTTTATGTAAGGATCTGAACCTAAAAGTATGAGTTGATCTGAAGGATAAGGATCTGTTGTTGTTGCATGTGGAATAAAAGAAAGTTGACTAAATGACCATAAAAGGTTATCAAATTTCTTCTCCTCCTCATGATTTTCACATAACAAGTAAATTTTCTTGTTTTGATTCACAATTGATTCAATAAGTTTTGTGAAGGTTTTAGAGAAATTATTTTGTGATGTTTTATAAATATTAATTTCTTGCATGAGAAAAAATTACGATTACTGAATATGTTTTATGAATTTTTATATTACCACACCGATTTACTATGTGAATGGCGAAGCTCACATCGGACATGCTTACACAACTATTATTGCTGATGTTCTAGCTAGATTTAATAAACTAGATGGAAATAATGCGATGTTCCTCACTGGAACAGATGAACATGGTCAGAAGATATTCAGATCAGCCGAATCTCAAATGACATCGCCTAAGGAATTTGTTGATAAAATAGTCCCGAAGTTTAAATACCTTTGGGAAAAAATGGACTGCCAATATGACTTCTTTATCAGAACTACTGATCCGGAACATATAGAGTTCGTCAGAGAGATTTGGAATAAAATGCTTGAGAAAGGATATATATACCTTGGGAAGTATTCCGGATGGTATTCCATACGAGATGAAGCATTCTATGCTGAGACAGAATTAGTTGATGGGAAGGCCCCAACTGGTGCTGATGTCGAATGGATAGAGGAACCGAGTTATTTCTTTAGACTCTCAGAATTCCAGGAAAAGCTTCTACAGTTCTATGATGATAATCCTGACTTCGTTATGCCAAGCTACAGACTAAATGAAGTCAAAGCTTTTGTTAAGGGAGGGCTACGTGACCTGTCAATCTCAAGGTTATCAGTAAAATGGGGAATAAAAGTTCCAAATGATGAGGATCATGTGATTTATGTATGGTTAGATGCTCTCTTTAATTACCTCTTAGCTCTCAAGGCAACTGGCAAAGAAGATTTCTGGCCATGTAATGTACATGTTGTCGGAAAGGACATTTTGACATTCCATGCAGTGTATTGGCCGGCATTTTTGATGGCATTAGATATTCAACCTCCTAAGCAAATACTTGCCCATGGATGGTGGAAAAATGAAGGAGAAAAAATGTCAAAGTCTCTTGGTAATGTTTTGGATCCAAACGATATCATAGATGAATTCAGTCGTGATTACATGAGATACTTCATGCTTCGTGAGATGCAGGTCGGACAAGATGGAAGTTTTTCAAGCACTGCATTGATGCAAAGAATCAATGGGGAATTAGTAAATAATATTGGGAATCTCGTACAAAGGGTTGCATCTTTTGCATATAAGAATTGCTTTGGTATTATTCCTGAGGGTAATGATTTTACTGATGATGATAGAAGAATCTTAGATAACTTTCACAATGCTCTGTATTCTGTTAGAGATGCCATGAAGCAATTTAGAATCAATGAGGCTTTAAATATAATTTTAGATCTCGGACATCAAGGTAATGCCTATGTGGAAATGAATGCTCCTTGGAAGCTAAAGACAGAAGATGTGAGGCGTATGCAAACAGTTATATTTGTGTTGATGGAGTGCATCAGAATAATAGGTATATTGCTTCAGCCATTTATTCCAGATGGTGCAATGAAAATATTGCGCACAATCTACAGCTCATCTGAGACAATTCCATTTTCTGAGATAAGAAATGTAAATATAAGTGGCTTTGCAATCAATCAGATAGATCAATTGTTCAAGAAATTCGATATCTGAGGAGTTTTACTCCTCGGAGGAAGACTATTCTGCAACTCTCATCATATCGTCATAAAGGGCTTCTGGAAGAACATCTTTAAAACTTTTTAACTCATCTCTAGAGCATTCAAGTTCAAAGTGCTCTGTATCATTCAGCATTCCTTTCTGATAAAGAGCATAGTTAATATAAAGTCTTATCATGTAAACTGCTGCAACCTCACCACAAGTTCCTATGAATCCTAGAACATCATGTTCCTTTGCAATGAAGAACTTAGCAAGGCCACCAATAGCTGGCATAGCATCAAGTCCTAGATAATAAGGATTCGCTGGGTTTATTAAATCATCATGTACAAAGTATTTTGTTGATGGAAACTTATTTATATGCTCTTCTTTTTCTTGATTAAAAAAATAATCTCTTATCAAACAAAATAGAGGCTTTTCTGCGATTGGATCGTTAAAGTAAATATTGTAATCTGTTTCAATTGGATTTACTCCATCAAAATGTTTTTTTACGACTTGTTTCTGTTGATCAAAGTCCTTTAACATCATTTCTGTTGTAGTAGTAGTCAAAATAAATCTGCTTCCTATTGCACTACCTGCAACACCCAATGGTATTGAAACAAGATGACTTAGTTTACCTCCTCCACATAGTAATCCACTCAATAAAATACCTGCTCCTGCACCAATTTTAGAAGCTGAGGTTTGATTGACTAATTTTAAATAAGACATCTATTCTTTTTGATTAGATTTTTATTTGTAATTATTTTACAACGCTTTTGTTAAGAATATATTACAATTACATTAAAATTTCGATTTTCTCAAATTCTTCATATAAAAGTTGACTGACCATCTCAAAATTATAAAAATAGAAGAGGTGAAAATAAGATAGAATGCAGCTCCTAAAGGTCCGAAATGTTTAAATAGAATTGTACAAATAACTGGCGTTGTGCCTCCGAAGAATGCATTACCCAAGTTCCATCCCAACGCTATCCCTGAATATCTTATCTCTGGTGGGAATGAGTTGATTGCATGGGGGTATGCTGGTGCACCCATTGCAGATCCCATCATTGCTATGCAAAAAAGCCCTATGAATTGAGTGAGGCCATCAGTGTAGACTACAAGATACCAGGCTGGTAGAACTCCAAAGAAAGTACAGAAGGCTCCGAAGTTGAGCACTGCATTAGTTCCAAAACGATCAGTAAGTATTCCAAAAACAGGCAATAAAACTGTGAGACAAGTTAAGGTAAAAATCGTGTACTCAAGAGCAACTTGCGTGCTGTATCCCATGCATTCAGATAAAAATACATTTAAATAGCTACGCACCAGATATGTAATCGAAGTTGCACTGGCTGCGATTGCAAGTATTGAAAGCACGGCATATTTTTTCTTTTGAATGATATCTGTGACAGGAAGCTTCTTAGGTTTATGATTAGATGCTTTAAGTTTTTCAAATGCAGGTGTCTCACGATTCCTAATTCTGAAGTATAATCCAAATAGACCCATTACAGAACCAAACAAGAAGCAATACCTCCAAGTGTGATCATTTATCCCAACTGTGACATTTAAAAGCATTGCTACAAGGTTTGCAAAGAGAGTTCCTATTATATTTGATGTCATTATCAAACTACCTATGAGACTAACTCTAGATTTTTCCATATGTTCAATTATGAAGATAGCTGAGCCAGTTCCTTCACCTCCTATACAAAGCCCTTGTATCATCCTTACAACTATGAGAATTATTGGCGCGAAGATCCCAATCGACTCGTAAGTTGGTAGTAGTCCTATGCAAAGGGTTGAGAGAGACATCCCAATCATTGAGACTATTAACGCTTTCTTTCTACCAAATCTATCTCCAATGTAACCAAATACCATCCCACCTAAAGGTCTCATCATAAAACCAACGCTGAAGACTGAAAAAGCAAGTATTAGCTCCATTGTCGGATCAACCGTTGGAAAGAAGAGGCTGCCTATAATTCCTGCAAAGACAGCGTATATTCCGAAGTCATAATACTCAACAATATTTCCTGTGATTGCTGCTGCGATTACCTTGTATTTATGTTGCATTACTTTTTTTGAAAACCCTTTGCAATTATTTTTCACCAAAAAGGATCATTTTGCAAATCTTTTCTGGTATAATGGTATTTTTAAGAAAAATTTTCAGTTATAATGTTGTACTCAGAACTAAAGTCTTGGCCATTCATACAAGCTCATGCAATCCTGAAGGAAATAAATCATAAAATGCCAGAAAAAGGCTATGTGTTATTTGAGACTGGATATGGGCCATCTGGGTTACCTCATATAGGTACTTTTGGTGAGGTTGTCAGAACAATTATGATTAAAAAAGCTTTTGAGAAGATATCAGATATTCCAACAAGGTTAATATGCTTCTCTGATGATATGGACGGATTGAGAAAAGTCCCTGAGAACATACCAAACCCAGCTGAATGCAAACAATACATCGGAATGCCATTGTCTCAAATTCCAGATCCTTTCGGAACTCATGAGAGTTATGCACATAATATGAACTCAAGACTTTGTGAGTTCTTAGATAGGTTTGAACTTCAATATGAGTTCATGAGCTCAACTCATTGTTATAAAACGGGTATATTTAACAAGATGCTTCTGAAAGTCCTTGAGAAATATGATGAGATAATGGAACTCATGATACCAACATTAGGTGAAGAAAGACAAAGCACATACAGTCCATTTTTGCCAATATGTAGCCGTACGAAGAGAGTTCTGCAGGTTCCTGTAATAGCTAGGGATCTGTCAGAAGGAACAATCACATACAATGACCCCGAAACATCACAAGAAGTTACAGTAAAGGTAACTGATGGGAATTGTAAACTCCAGTGGAAGCCAGACTTTGGAATGAGATGGGCGGCCTTCGATGTAGACTTTGAAATGTTTGGTAAAGACGTCGGTATGAATGCTGATTTATATACAAAAATCTGTCAGATCCTTGGGAACAAAGCCCCAACACAGATGATCTATGAGATGTTCCTTGACGAAGAAGGTAAGAAGATCTCAAAATCTAAAGGTACAGGAGTAACAATAGATGAGTGGCTAAAATATGCACCTGCAGAAAGCCTAAAACTTTTTATGTTCATATCGCCACAGAAAGCAAAGAAATTATCATTTGACATAATCCCTAGATACGTTGATGACTATATAGCCTATGCAAGACAGTATGTCACAGCTGAGTCAGATGACAAAAGACTTGATAATCCAATCCATCATATTGCAGGAGAAGATGACCCAAACATACAGCTACTTGCAGAATCAGAAATATCATATAGCTTGGTTTTAAATTTAGTTAGTGCATGTAACACAGATGACACAGAAATGGTTTGGAAGTATCTGGATGCTTTCTCAAGCACAGCAAGGTCATGTGATTTTATTGTCAGGATGGTCGAGGGAATACTCAACTACTATAGAGATTTTGTTCAACAACACAAACATTATATTTCTCCAGATGAGCATCAAAGAGCGGCAATAATAGAATTAAGACATTTCCTTGTGGCTTCAGATGAAAAAGTTCCTGCAGAGGCGATTCAAAATGAATTATATAGAATTGCGAGAGATAGAGGGTTTGAGATGAGAGATTGGTTTAAATTATTGTATCAGGTCCTGATTGGTGCTGAGAGCGGTCCGCGTTTTGGCTCATTTGTTGCACTATATGGAATTAAAAATACAGTTGATCTAATTGATTCTAAAGTTGGTGTTGTGATGTAAATCCTCCCCATACATCACAATCTATCTGCCTATGTCACGTGAGTCATTGTTAGAAACAAAGCTGTTCCAGCCCATTTGTTGCCTCTGCTCATCAGTAGGTTTATTAGCAACTAACTGCATCAACATCTGCATTTGCTTCTTCATCTCGTCCAGCTCGTTCTGAGGCCTAGCACCTTCCCTCTCACCACCAGATTCAGCAGAACGCCTCTTTAAATCCTCAATCTCACGTCTAATTGATTCCCTCTGCTTCTCAAGCTCAGCTTTCTCATTCCTTATTCTCTCTTTCTCCATCTCTTCATTCATTTTCTGAAGCTGAGAATTCTTAGACAACATCTTCTCTATGTTTTCTATCTTCTTCTCCAAATCACCACCGCCAACAGTTTGCGATCCACCCTTCATTCTCTCCTCAATCATTAGTCTATCTATTACCTTCAACATAAGCAATGATTGTAAAAGAGATTTCTTATGTGCAGTCTTAGTTTTGTATAGAGAGTTCCAGGAACCGCTAAGTTCCTTCACCTTTTGACTCAAATCTTGACTCACATATTGATTCAAATCTTCAAGTAATTTTTTGAAAGATTGTTTTAAAGCTTCTCTTGATTCTTCAAAATCCTTCCTATTTGATTTACATATTTCTAGAATTATTTTTCTAGAGGTTTCCAATCCTTCATCGAGGTTTGGAAAGTTATTTGCTGTATCTTTTATTAATAATTTGAGTTTCTCTTCATAGTCTCCTGAGAGTTCTTCATTGACGCTTAGTTTTATTTTGAGGAATTCATTGGAGGTTTTATCCTTTTGAGTTACTGGAACTTCCTGCATGAGCTTTATGAGTTTTGCTTTGAAGTTATTTTCTCTTCTTTGTTTATCACAGATTGATTTTGTGAGTTCCAGGAGGGCCTGGCTTGTATTGTATTCCTTTGTGCCTCTTTCATCATTGTGACGCTTCCTTCCGTTGACTATTTCTGTTACTCTTTTCTCGAAGCTGTCCAAATATTTGTTGTCTCGCGGATTAGAAATCAGTTTCCTTATGCCTGCTGACAGGGTTTCATTGCTAGGTGTATCAAGTGTGATTAGCACTTCAACTTGTTTTTCTATTTGAGTGTTTTGCATAAAATGTATTTTGTTGTTTTAATTATTCTAAAATCGGTATTGTGATGTAATTCTCACAACACATATCAATATCTTTCCATTTCCTGTCTTTGTTCGTCTTTTTTTGTTAGGATTGGTCTTTCTTCATCTTCATTATTTTTCTGACAATGAACATCTTTCATATGTCTTTTTCTTCTTTTGTAAAAAATACAAGCAAGAAAGATCATACCAAATATCATTAAGATTTTTTGTATATCACCACCGGAAGAATTATCTTTTATGTCACTGTTCCTCTCCATATTCAGTCTGCTTATGTTCTTGAGTTTATCTATCATCTCTTCATTCTGAGATTCTTGTATTAGTTTGTCAAAAGATCCGACTGAATAGCACCCATACCCACCTTCAGAACTGCGACATAAGTCCCGGTATTTCTTATAAAAACTCCAACTGCTTGCATAAACTCTTCTGCAGGCTTATCTACAAATCCTGCTAGCCTCTCCATATCTTTGTCTATCTCATCTATTTTTTTATACTTTCATCGTATTCCTTCATCTGTTTTTTCAATGATGCGGTGCTATTTTGAAATTGCTCTATTCTTTGTTCATAATTTTTCATTTGGTTGTTGAATGAGCTTATGTCAGATCCCGCCATGTTTCTCTTAAATTGCTCTATTTCTCTCCTTAAGCTTTCTTCTTGTTGATTATTACTATGTATTTGTTGATTTAAGTATTCTGGGTTACCACTATATCCATACTGATTTAGTCCTTGTTTCAGTGTTGCTTTTGAACGAATCACTGCAATGAATAATTCATCTAAAAGTATTTTTCTTCTATTTTGCATTTTTTATTTTTTTATTAAGTTAAGTTCTAAAAAGTGAGAATGGAGTTTTAAATTACTATTATATAAAAACACTATATCATCTATAGTGTTTTTATATGAAAGGTTTATATAAGTCAACAAATTGTTTCTAAAAAGCTATAGAACGATTGTTCTGATAGGGTGATGGATAATTATAAATTAAAACTCTTCATCAGCTCCTGCCACTCCCGCTTTGACATGCCGCTATTTTCTTGTGAAACCTTCTCTCCTGAGATGAGTCTTTTGATAACACTTTTTCCTTGAGATGAGATCTTGACTGCATTTAGTTGATAATTTTCGAATGCTTCATATGTGTGAGGAAGCCATAGCTTCAATATCTCAAGCATTTGTATAGCATAGGCTCTGATTTCATACTGAGCATGTGAGTCTGCCCTGAGGCGGAGGAAATGCATCAGATTATGTAGGTCTATTTTCCAATACATTTGGGTGTAGTAGCTAAGATTCAGATTTATTCTTGCTAACTCCCTTGCAACACCTAATCTATTAGGATCTCTAACTGCACTTGTATTATCTTGAACACCAACATGTGTTGCATGTTCAGCAACTGTGTCAATAGTACTTTCAGGCATATTTAGCATTTCCATGTAGTGACTATATGATTTTGTTGCATCATCGTTCAGAATCTGAATAACTCTATTTAGCTCTTCTTGTGAGAGTTCTGTTATGTCTCTTCCTTGTTTATTTGTCTGAGACTGTGGGTTTATATTTTCTGGTGATGGTATATAGAATTCTCTGTCTAAGATTGAGTATCTAGCTGAATATTCATTAACGTTTGCAGTTCTGTGTCTAATCCATTGTCTTGCAACAAATATTGGCATTTTTATATGAAACTTTATCTCACACATCTCAAATGGTGTTGTGTGTGAATGCCTCAGTAGATAATTTATAAGTCCTTTATCTTCATTTAACTGCTTTGTACCTTTACCATATGAAACTCTTGCTGCTTGGACTATAGCACTATCGTCTCCCATGTAGTCAACCACTCTTATAAATCCATGGTCTAGGACTTTAAAAGGTAGTCCAAGGACTTCTTCCATTGCAGGAACAGTAGGGCGTTTAGTGACGAAAGTTTCAATCATTTTATAAAGAAAATTTAAGTTTTGTTATGAAACTTTTATACATCATCTGAAATTCTTTTCATAGAGTTTTAATTATAAAAAGAATAAATTATTTAAAATTGGCTTACAATACCAATTGCATCTCTGACTTCTGAGAGTTTTGCAGTAGCAACTGTTCTAGCTGACTTAGTACTCGCAATAAGCTGTTCTAGGAGGTCATTTTTCTTCAGTTGGTTTCTTTTCTCTCGGATTGGCTCTAGAAGGTTTTGCAAGGTTTGGTTTAAAATATTTTTTATGGTCATATCGCCGAGACCACCGCGTTTGTAATGAGCCTTCAATTCATTTAGCTCATCTCTATTTTGATGGAATGCATCAAGGTAATCAAACACAACATTTCCTTCGACTTCTCCTGGGTCTGAGATTTTGAGGTGATTAGGATCTGTATACATCATAAATACTTTTCTTTTAATTTCATCTGGGGAATCTGAGAGAAAGATTGTATTGTTAAGTGATTTACTTGCCTTAGCTTTGCCATCAATTCCCACTAGTCTTCCGGTATTACCTATGAGTGGCTTTACTTCCTTTAGGCAGTCAGTATTATATATAGAATTGAATTTCCTAACTATTTCGTTTGTTTGCTCTATCATTGGGAGCTGATCATCTCCTACTGGTACAAGATCTGCTCCGAAGGCTGTTATGTCAGCTGCTTGACTCACTGGATAACAAAGGAACCCAACTGGGATAGAATCATTGTAGCCTTTCTGCTGCATTTCTGTTTTGACTGTTGGATTTCTCTGGAGGCGCCCTAATGTCACAAGGTTCAAGAAATAGATTGTCAACTCAGACAGCTCAGGGATTCCTGACTGAATAAAGATGGTTGAGACATCTGGATCTATTCCAACAGAGATGTAATCAGCCATAACCTCACATATATTCTCTGAGACTTTTGTTGGGTTTTCAAAGTTATCTGTGAGAGCTTGAACATCGGCGATCATAATATATTGCTTGTATGAGTTCTGTAGCCTAACTCTATTGCTGAGAGATCCTGTGTAGTGTCCTAAATGTAGTTTTCCTGTAGGTCTATCTCCAGTTAAAATTACCTGCTGCATTGCTCAATTATATTCTGAATTAGTAATGTTTTTGTTTCAAATGATGACTTCAGATCACACTCTATCTGGATTGCTCCATTTAGAAGTCTTATGTTATTCTGTATATCAGATTTTTGTACAGCCTCAATGAAATCATTTCTTTGTTTTCCGAAGAGTGGTGGCTTGAGATTATTCATTGTGTTTTCTATTCCTATTTGTCTGAGTTGCTTTTGAACAGATATTACTCTCATCATGAAGTTCTGATAGGCTCTAACAAGAAAGATATCAGTTAGTTGGGAGGCCCTACTAATTTCGTCTAAGAAATCTCTTTTTTTGTTTAGCACTATGCTTATGAATAATCTGTCTAGTGCTGCCTCAGATGTTGCTGAAATCACTTCCATTACAATTTCTGGTGTGAGTTTTTTCTCAAGAGAATCAGCTAGATATAGGATTATTTTCTCAAGCTCATTCTGGAGGACTTTGCTGTCTGTAGATACAAGACCAGCAATCATTCCAGGAATATCTTTGTCGAACTTTATCCCATTTGCTCTTAGGTCTTTCTCTATGCCCCCTGCGATGGCATGTAGATCCATCTTATAGCAGTTTAGAGCAACAAATTGTTCATGTTTTTCAAATAGGTTTCTGAGCTTTGAGGTTTTCTTTAGCTCTTCTGCACACACAAGCAGATAATCATCTGATGACATGGAATGAAATGTTTCCTCAACTGCTTGTGTTGTTGAGTCTGTAGCCTCTTCAAATACTGCTATCTTACTTGTTTGAAAGAGGCTTCTCTCAAGGAATCCTTGCTTTAAACTAGATACATCTGATGTCTTAAGAAACTCATGCTGGTCTGTCTTGACTTTTTCTATAATTTTTTTTGTCAAGACTCTAGTTTCTCCCTCATCACTCCCAAAGATCAACCAACACCTTGGAATATTTTTTCCGGAATTTATTATGTTTAAAGCTTTATCTCTATAGATAATCATTTCTTAAATTTTTTTTGTTTTGGTACTTCCGCACACATTTCAAAAGTGTTACTCTTAAATTTAGGAGTCAAGGAAAATTTAATACATATTTAATATTAGGGCAATTTTTTTTTAAAAGTTGATGTTTTTTTGATTCTATATTTATTTACATAACAGGAGGCAGAAGATAAAATAAAAGTATATAAAAATACAATTAAAAATTTTATGCAAGAGATAAACTTAAAGAATTTGGTTGAAGATAATAGTGTTGATGAGATATTTAAACAAGTTGTGAATGAGCAAACAACGCTGAAATATTCGGAGGGTGAAGCGGAGGAGATAGTTAAAAATCTAATTAGCAAAAAAGCAAACATTGAAAAGCTCTTATCTCAATACAGCCCAAAGCTGTTTTCAGGAGAAGGAAAGTATAGTTTATTGACTCAATTTCACATTCAGTGGGCTCAATCTCAGGATTTAGAAATTGATAGGATGAGAAGGACATTCATTCTGAAAAATGCATTTGCAAATCGAAGTAATGAAAATGAGGTTCCAGCTGATCAGTTCTTAGGAAAGTTAGGAACATTACCAATTGATATAGTTGATGGTGCGCTGCAGAGGCCAAATGGTATGAGTGAGTCTGATTACATTAAATTCCTAAGTGATCTGGATGTTAATGTTCAAGGTAGTTCACGCAAAACAGAGATAGCAATTCTAGCTCTTAAGAACCTTCTTGAGTTAGAATATTTCTTCGCAGGAAGAGAAACTACTGTGAATACTACAGACGTTGCAAGATATAAACTTCTAAAAACACAAACACAAGAAGCAGCTAAGAAATACAGAAAAACATTACTTGGCGAAGAATTTGCAGAAATATCTTCCCTAGAGTCAATACAGCAAAAGGTTCTTGAGAAAGTTGCTAACAATAGGAGGCTCAGAAGAGTTTTTGTTAGGGATATGATGCAAAAGTTATATAAAGATGGAAAGTTGCAACCTGAAGCGATTCTTGGTGCTGAGGGTAAGGATAATCTTTCTAAAATCGCAGGCTTGATGTGTCATCTGAATTACAAAGATATGTCTAACTTCAATATTTTGATGTCAGGGGTAATAGATAATTTACAATCTCAACATAATTTAGATCCTAGTATTTTTGGTACAGCTAACAGATGGGTGAACTGGGGTGTTTCTTATCCAATTGGTTTGATGTACTACGTTTGGGATTGTTTGTCTGTAGTTTTGGAATTAGTATTGGTTGGTATTCAAAAGGCCGGCTATGGGGTTTATGATTGGTTTGCAGGTAACAAAGAAGATCGTGAGATTGAATTCAATACATTTTCTGGCATAAGAGATGATTTATACAAAGCTCTAGAGGGTATAAAAGGAGCTAAAGCACCCCCAGAAGAAAATATCTCAAAAGAAAGTAAACTAAAAAATCAAATACTGGAATTCTTAAAAGATCCTAATGCTGTTGATGCTGTAAAAACTTTACAAGATAAAATCAAACCAGATGATTTCTCTGGTGATTTGCAAGTTAAATTAGAGGCATTGAATGAAATAAAAGATAAGACTGCTCTTGCAAAGGCAGTTTATGAGTTACTACAGCATCCGCAGATGAATCAAAGTGTTGATAAATACCTAGAAAACTCTTGGGGATCTGCTGCAAAAAGTTCACTAGTTGCGAATATATTACACAAGTAAGCAATCTTGATGTATCATATATTCAAACATCTTGCGCTGAATTTCTTTTGTGTTATGATGTCCCGCGGGTAGTAGAGGTTGAGCCACTACAAACCTGGTCAGATTCGAAAGAAAGCAGCCATAGTACTAAGTTCTTGGTTCTATTACCCATTTTTTGTTGTTGCATAGTCTGACATCTTTTGGATGTCAGTTGCCTACTTGATAGCAGTGTACTCCCTTAAATTTTCGTAACTTCTCTTTTACATGCTATCACGGACGGCAAAAGCTTCTATTTTGGCTGTATTACATTAACACCTGGTTGCGCTACAACGACTGCTCCACTTTGAGATTGAGTGATTTCACTCATTTTTGGGAGATTTACAGGGGTTTCGATTTTCTCATTGAATACACACATTACTTCTTTTCCTAATCTAAGGGTGAACTTACTAGTGACTCTTTCAACAACAATATATCCATCAGATACTCTGTAGTTTATAAGAGCTTCGTTTTGGTTATTATCAACTGTAAAGATCGAAGGAATATCTGTATTGACATCTCTAAATTTAAAGTATGTGAACTTTCCATCATCAAAAACCAAAATTGGATCTATGATACGAGATTTTCCACTGATTTTATATCTGAAGTTATATTGTGTAGGTTTGCTGAGATCTATGCCGCTGCTGTTGCTATGACCTATTGCATTTGGAACACCTAGCTGCCCATCTGGATACATGAACTTTGTTATGAATGCCAAACTTGAATCACTTATGCTTGTTGCGTGTTCTGCATGCATCTCAAAGAAATAAGTCCTTCTATTTGTTATGACAGTCATATTTGTAGTTGCATTTAAACCTATTGGCTTCAGGAAAATTCTATTCCCTACAGGATTCAATTGCCATGCTGTTGAGTCACCCATTGTTATCGTTTCGATTTTCTCATCAAGAGCAAATTCTATGATTGAGTGGTAGTTATAGTGACCTGTAAAGCTTATGACTGTATTTGGTACATAATTTATAACTCTTATTCTGCTTTCATTACCAACTGGCCTAGACATTGAAACCGCAAACACATTACTCCCTTGTAACAACAAAGACATGTATAACATGATCAATAAAGTCTTTAAAATCCCACTTCTCATAAAAAAGTTTTTTACATAAAATTTTGATTACTAAAATCATTATATTTGAACTCCTTCAATAAGAAAAGGGGTTTTTGAATCTTAGTACTTCTAATATCTTAAGACCTCTGCTGGTGATGTCTTTGAGACCCTCCAGGCAGGATATATAGTTGCAACAAACGATAGTAACAATGAAATTCCTACAATCCATATTACTTGTGAGGTTTCAACATCTGATGGTAGGGTTGTCAAGAAATAAATCACAGGGTCAAATAGTTTTACACTTGAGATTCCCTCAAGGAATATCCTAATTCTTTCTATGTTGATGCTAAAGACTATTCCTAGGGCTGTTCCAGAAATAGTTCCAATTACGCCAACAAGTGATCCACACATGATGAAAATCCTCATGACAGATATTTTTCTCATGCCTATTGTCCTTAGAATTGCAATTTCCTTCATCTTGTCATGTACCAACAATATTAAGCTAGAGATGATGTTGAAGGCAGCTATTAGTATTATGAGAGATAAAATCAGAAACATTACAGTTCTTTCGACTTTCAGGCCATCCATGAGAGTTTTGTTTGCCTGTTGCCAGTCTATTACGACCATGTTATCGTTACCAAAGGTATTCTTTCTGAGGACTTCAATTAGTCTATCCTTTACGATCTGTACATTATCTAAATCCTTAAGAGTGATTTCTATTCCAGTTACAGTATTATCCATCTCAAAGAGCACCTGAGCATCAAACATATCCATAAAAACAATTCCTTTGTTGTACTCATGCATTCCTATGTCAAATGTCCCACATACTTTATATGATTTCATCCTTGGCATCATTCCAACCATTGTTTCTGTGAACTTCGGAGTAATGATTTTAATCTTATCATCAGCCTCAAGTCTATCTCCAATTATAAGCCCATGACAGTTATTATATCTGTGAATGAATCCATCACTAAGATGTATTTTATTATCTATATCTGCTGCAAACATCCCCTTCACAAGCACTCCACTTGCACCTTTGTCAGTCATCGCAAGAGCCTGCTGTTCTATCATTGGAACGACAACAGCATCGTCTATGTTTTTCTTTATTACCTCTATGACTTTCTCCCAATTATTAAGATTAGAGTCTCTAGTTGTAACTGTGATGTGTCCTTTGAATCCTAGGATTTTTGTGAAGAGAGTCTTTTCATATCCATTCATAACTGACATCACTATGATTAGTGTTGCTACGCCAAGAGCTATTCCTAGCATTGCAAAAGCATTTATGATTGATACAAATCTTTCCTTATATTTTGTAAAGGTATATCTTTTTGCTATTCGGAGCTCAACCCTCAGATCCTTCAGCATATTCTGAGGAGTTCATTGTATTTAGCAACTCTTTCGGATCTACATGGAGCGCCAGCCTTGATATATGATGCACCCAGACCAAAGGCTATATGTGCTAATGACACATCCTCTGTTTCACCAGATCTATGAGATGCTATTACTTCATAGTTATTTTTCCTAGCAAGTTCTATTGCCATAGCTGTTTCAGTTACAGTACCTATTTGGTTAGGTTTTATTAGAACTGCGTTACCGATCTTGTTATCGATCCCATGCTGCAAGTTCTTTGTGTTTGTAACGAATATATCATCTCCTACTAGCATCACTTGCTTGTTAAGTCTTGCTGTGATTTCTTTCCATCCTTCGATATCATCCTCGGCCAGCGGATCTTCAATGGATATGATTGGATAAGCTCTAATAAGCTTCTCGTAGTACTTTATAATCTCAGAGGAACTCATTGGAGCTCTGTTGATTTCAACCTCATATAAGTTATTAGCATAGAAGGTTGATGCTGCAGCATCTAGAGCAATCCTAAAAGTACTCATATAATTTCTCTTATGCATTACTGCAACAATTGCATCTAATACTTCCTCAGCTGATGAGAACATTGGAGCAAACCCTCCCTCATCACCCACATTTGTACTATGTCCTGCTGCTTTTATATCACTTCTGAGGTCAGCATAAAACTCACAGCTGAGTTTCATTCTCTCATGAAATGATGCCTTATCTGTCATTGTTGGAACTATCATAAATTCCTGCAGCATCAGATTGTTGTTTGCATGCTTCCCGCCATTTATTATGTTTAACATAGGAATTGGCGCTCTGCGGTTTTCAATTTTGAACTCCTTCCTTAGTAGCTCAAACTCCCTAAGATTATTTGCTTGTGCAAAGCATTTCATGAATGCGAGGGATAGTCCTAGACTGGTATTAGCTCCAATCCTTGATTTATTCTCAGTACCATCTATCTCAATGATGAGTTCATCAAATTCCCTAAGAGATGTAAATTGTCTACCAATTATCTTTGGAGCAACAACATCCTCCAGAGCTCCGATAGCCTTGGTGACACCCATCCCATGGTATCTTGTTGGATCTCCATCACGAAGCTCGACTGCCTCAAACAAACCAACTGATATGCCACTTGGGACTGATGCGTATTTGGTAATGCCACCATCTAAAGTCATTTCAACCTCTAGAGTTGGGTTACCTCTGCTATCTATTATTTCCCTGGCAATAATTTTCTCTATAATAAAACCTCTCATGAACTTTTTTATATTCATTAAACAAAAGCAGTATTATAAAATTTACACCTCAGCAATCAAAGCAATAACTATCGACCTTAACTGATGAAAAAAAACATTAAGGTGAGTCATAAAAACAACATATTCATAGTTTTAATTTATTTGGCTTAAATAAATCATACCAAATTTCTATCAGGATTTTTGTGAAGATAACAGCTGTTAGCATCGAGCAAATTATTCCTATTATCAGTGTCACTGCAAAGCCTTTTATTGCACTACTGCCAAAGATGTATAGGAGCAATGCAACAATTACTGTTGTGATGTTTGAATCCATAATTGTTCTGAGAGCCATGTCATAACCTTTCTTGATAGTCTGAAACAGGTTTTTTGTATTCTTTCTATTCTCTTCACGCATCCTCTCATAGATCAGAACATTCGCATCTACTGCCATGCCGAGAGTTAATGCCATGCCTGCTATCCCAGGGAGGGTTAAGGTTGCCTCCATGATAGACAGAACTGCAAGCATTAGAGTTAAGTTACAGATTAAACCTAGACTAGCAATAATACCTAAGGTTTTATAGACAAGTGCCATGATTATAATTACAGCAAGGCATCCTATGATGACTGCATTTGCTCCACTGCTAACTGACTCATGGCCTAAGGTCGGACCTATTAAGTTTTCTTGTACAATTTTTACAGGAACAGGAAGAGATCCTGATCGCAAAAGAATTGCTATCTCTTTGGCTGACTCAAATGAGAAACTTCCTGATATTTGACCGGATCCAGTGAGAATTGGCTCATTTATCATTGGAGCTGTGATGATTTTGTTATCAAGGACTATTGCTAGTGGTTTACCAATGTTACTCCTTGTGATTTCTGCAAACCTCCTACTTCCAGCATCAGTGAGTTTGAAACTAACAATATGCTTTCCCATATGTGTTGATTGCTGTGCATCAGCTATCATCTCACCAGACATCACTGGCTGCATTATTACTGGGAGCCGAACGTCTCTTCCCTCATAGTCATCACCTTTCATAAGAGGTAAGATTTTGATGCCGAGCGGTAGATTATTATCAATTATGTCTTTGTTTGTAACATTCATGTCTAGCAGATGAAACTTAAGGCTACCTGTTTGAGATAGAATTTGCTTAATTGCACTTCTGTCATTTGCCCCAGGTATTTGCACAAGTACACCATTATCTCCTTGCTTTTGTATTGTTATTTCCTGCACTCCAGTTGCATCTATTCTATACCTTATAACGTCAATTATCCTATCGATTGTGCTGTTTTGGTTTTGAGTAAAAAATGCTTTCCTTATTTTGATAGATGTTTTTCCATCTGACTCATATATCTCATACAGATTACTTGCCATCATTCCATCCATAATGGTTTTTATTTTTGAAATTAAATTATTGCCTTCATTGCTATGAATCAAAATTAAGTTGTCTGCGATTTTTGCATTCACATTGAGCTTCAAGCCGTTTACGATCGACTGTCTGATAGACATCATTTGCTCCTGTTGATGAGTTGAGAGATCTGCCTCCAGAAGGATTGAAATACCACCTCTTATGTCCAAGCCAAGATTTAGTTTACTTGATGGCAAATAACTTCTATCTCCTAAGAAGTTTCCTAAAGATAAATACACTGACAAGATAAAACTCATCAGGACAAACAGCAAATTCAGATATGTTTTCTTCATAGAAATTATTTTCAATTTTCATTTTAGATAACTTATACCATCATCTTTGCTTATCATCTATATTTCAATTGATTTGTTTTTGTGTGGTTGATATAATTTAAAATAAAAACCAAAATGAATTACTCTTTGACAGCAAAGCTCATGCATTGGTTAATGGGCATAATAATAATTGGGATGTTAGCATTAGGGTACCTTATGGGCAACATTGCACCTCCTCAGAAGTTTGAAATCTATAATCTTCATAAGTCGATGGGGATGATGCTGTTTTTCCTTGTAATGCTTAGGTTGGTAATGCGCCTCACAAGTAAGTATCCTGAGCTTCCACCAGAAACCCCTAGGTGGGTAGAAATCATTGCAAAGCTAAATATCCTGTTTCTTTATGTGATGATGTTTTTGATGCCTCTCAGCGGATTTTTGATGTCAAGTTTATCTGGACGATCTGTCCCATTCTTCGGACTCTTTGAAATCCCGAGCATTATTAAAGATCCATCAATTGGACATCTTTTTCATGAAATCCATGAGATTGGACCGATAGTATTTATATTGTTGATAATTGCACACGTTTTTGGTGGACTTTTCCATCACTTTATTCTAAAAGATAATGTTCTGAGAAGAATGTTGTAGCAATCAAAAATGCATATTTTTAACATAGTAAAAAACAGAATAAATCTAGCAATTCAAAAGATAACTAGACAAGTCCTAGAAATAGCAGTTGAGCCACCTAAGAGCAGAGAGTATGGAGATATTGCAACAAATGCAGCTATGGTTCTAACGAGGGCTTTAGGATCTAAACCAATGGATATAGCTACAAAGTTGGTTGAGATACTTGAGAGTGATCAGGAGTTTACTCACTATGTCGAAAAAGTTGGAATTGTTGCTCCAGGCTTCATCAACATGCATCTAAAAAAATCATCCTTATATGAATTTTTGAGTGATCTAAATCAGAATGGTGCTGATGCTTTTAATGAGGATCTCAAGATAGGTAACAACAACAAAATCAACATAGAATTTGTTTCAGCAAACCCAACTGGTCCAATGCATATAGGTCATGCAAGAAGCGCTATCTATGGAGACGTTACCTGTAGACTATTAAAAAAATGTGGATTTAATGTAACTGCAGAGTACTACATAAACGACGCAGGAGCTCAAATAGATACCCTTATTGAATCATTATACATAAGATACAGGCAGTTTTTGGGTGATGACATCGCGATCCCAGAAGGTTGTTATCCAGGGGAGTATCTAATTGATACTGCAAAGAAGCTCAAGTCTGAGAGAGGTAATAGAGTTAATATAGGGGATCAATATCTCAGAAGATTTGCTGTTAATGAGATGATGAATTTAATAAAACAGGATCTTAAAGCACTCGGAGTACATCATGATATTTTTACCTCAGAAGAGTTCTTAATTAAGCGAGGGTTGGTCGAGGAAGCAATGGAAATGTTAGAGTCAAGAGGTTTGATGTATCATGGAATACTAGAAAAACCTAAGGGAAAGGCTGATGAGGATTGGGAGTCAAGAGAGCAATTACTTTTTAAATCAACAGCCTTCGGTGATGATTCTGATAGGGCAATTATCAAATCAGATGGTAGTTATTCGTACTTTGCATCAGATGTTGCACTGCACCTGGATAAGCTCAGAAGAGGATATGATGAATTATTTCTTGTTCTTGGTGCAGACCATGCAGGGTATGTTACAAGAATTAGAGCTGCAGTTAAAACACTGAGTGACAACAGATTTGATATGCAAGTCATAGTCAACCAACTTGTAAATATATATAAGGATGGGCAGCCCATCAGGATGTCAAAGAGAAAAGGTAATTTTGTGACTGTGAGTGATTTGCTTGATGAGCTAAATCCAGATATTCTGAGGTTTGCAATGTTGATGCAAAAAAATAACACAGTAATAGATATTGATTGTGAAAAGATGCTTGAGAAGTCAAAGGATAACCCTGTGTTCTACATTCAATATGCTCACACGAGAGTTGCTTCTATCATAAGAAATGCCCATAAGAGCAATATATTCTCAGCAGAAGAAATATCAGTAGAAAGAGTTGAAGACAAGTTAGTATATAAATTTCATCCCAACTCTGATATAGATTACTCACTTCTCGATTCTGAGATAGAAATGGAACTCATCAAAAATCTTATTGAGTTTCCTAGGGTTATGGAAATGGCTGCAAGACACAAAGAACCCCACAGAATTAATTATTATCTGTATGAACTCGCAAATCATTTACATGGTATGTGGCACGCAGGTGTTGCTGATGAAAAAATGAGGTGTATTATTGAAGACAACCTTAGTCTTTCAAGAGCGAGGGTGAGTTTGGTGTACAGCGTAGCTTTAGTAATATTCTGCGGCTTGGATATCATTGGTGTTAAGCCATTACTTGAGATGTAACAAATTTAAATTATTTTATGAGAGATGAACAAGAAGGACTTATATGTTTTTCAAAAACCTAGCGTATTGAATTTTTTACTCTTTTTTGTAAAGAAGTATAAGTTTAATTTCTTTTTTATAAGCCTCGCAGCAATCATAGTGAATGTCTCCAGTAACACCATCTGGCCATATATCCTCGGTGAGTTAGTCAATGGCTTTTCTGAACTTGATAGCATTAGGTCTGTAGAGCCACTGATTCCAATGATGATCTGGGCTATACTATATTGGGTCATTGCAACTGCAGCTCACAGTGTGAAGGGATTCCTATTTGGTATCACAAGGCCAAAGTTCTGTGCAGACATAAGACGCTCACTATTCGAACTCGTGATGCATCATAGACATTCATATTTTGTAAATAAACACATAGGAAGTATATCTCAAAGAATTGCTGAGCTTCCGAAAAGTGCACAGCTCATATGTGATAATTTCACAACGGTTTTTGGACCGCTTGTTTTATCGATCTTGTTATCAGCTGGTGCCTTCTTCTATGTACATATAATCCCAAGCATAATGTTCAGCATCTTCTTGCTTGTGTATGTAGCAATTACTGTTGTGATGGGAAATAGAGCCTCAAAGCATTGTGATGAAGCATACAGGTCATTTGCTGAGCTCTTCGGATGCATTGTAGATAGCATCAGAAACCACTTCAGCGTCAGGATATTTAGTGGTCTGAAGAATGAGAAGAGTTTCATAGAAAGCGCCCAGAGAACTGAGATAAAAAATTCCAGAAGAGCTTTTTTCTTCATAGAAAAGTTAAAACTTGTTCTTGGTGCTTGGGAAATAATTAGCGTCACTGGAATCCTGTGGGTATCAGTTATGTTATGGCAAAAGGGTGAGTTGAGTGTAGGGGATCTGATTTTCATAGCAAACAGCATCTTTAACATAATGTCTAACATGTGGTTTGCGGTTGATGAAATAACCTACACATTTAACGAAGTTGGGATTTGTAAGCAGGGCTTGGCCCTTTTAAAAGACGAAAACTCTCAGAACATATTTACGTCTCAAGATAGGAATAATCCTGATATAAAAATCACAGAAGGAAGAATTCAGTTCCAAGAAGTAAGTTTTAAATACAGAGATGGAGTAAAACTCTTTGACAGTAAAACTATTGAGATACCTGGTGGTGAGAGAGTTGGTTTAGTTGGATTCTCTGGCAGTGGGAAGACAACCTTTGTACACCTAATTATGAAGCTTTTTGAGGTTGATGCTGGTAAGATCTTGATTGATGATCAAGATATAAAAAATGTTTCAGCCTTTTCTTTGAGGAATAACATAGCATTTATCCAGCAGGATCCGATTCTGTTCCATAGAAGCATCATGGATAACATAAGGTATGGGAGACTTGATGCAAGCGATGAAGAAGTAATAGATGCTTCAATAAAGGCTCATGCACATGACTTCATTGTGAATATGCCAGATGGCTACAATAGCACTGTCGGAGAGATGGGTACAAAGCTCTCAGGTGGACAAAGACAAAGAATAGCAATCGCTAGAGTTATTCTCAGAAATACTCCTATCCTCATAATGGATGAAGCAACATCGGCACTTGATTCTGTCACTGAAAAAAAGATTCAACAAAGCCTCAGTTATCTTATGAAAGACAAAACAGTTATAGTTATAGCTCATAGACTATCAACTGTCCTACACATGGATAGGATCATTGTCTTTGATAAAGGAAAGATCCTTGAGCAAGGAACTCATGAACAGCTTCTCAAGAGTAACGGTCACTACAAAAACCTATGGAATATGCAGAACGATGGTATGTTGCCAAATGAAAAGTGTGAGGACTAGTATGTTTGTAATAGGTAATTGGAAGATGAATGGCTCTCTGGCACTGTGTGATGAATTTACAAATAAATTAGCTATACAAAATGGTGTTGAAGTAATAATCTGTCCACCAGCAATTTATGCCCATTATCTTGTCAGAAGTGCGAAGGACTTTAAGGTTGGAGTGCAAGACTGCAGTTGTTTTCAAAACGGTGCATACACAGGTGACATAAGTGCTGAGATGATAAATGAAATAGGAATAAAATATGCAATAGTTGGTCATTCAGAAAGGATAAAACACCATAATGAGACACCAGAGATTCTTTTGGAAAAACTCGCCAGATGTGGTGAGAATGGTATTACTCCTATTCTTTGCATTGATGGAAAAACCCCAGATGACATAAGAAAACAAATGGAGGTATTTCAAAATAAGGTACAAATGATAGCTTATGAACCATCTTATTGCATTGGTACAGGCATAGTTCCAACAAATGATCAAATAGAAGAGATATTTGATGTCATTAGTGAATTTGGTGATTTCAAGAAAATCTATGGTGGTTCAGTTAGTCCTCAGAATATCAAGGATCTCTCAGGGATAAGGGGATTGGATGGAGTGCTTGTGGGAGGAGCAAGCCTTAAGATCAATCAGTTCAATGACATAATCTTAGGCCTGTCTAGAACAGCATAAGATATCAAAAGGTTTTTTATTCTGTTGTTTATGGTATTTTAATGAGTAAAAAACTTTCAGTATGGGAAAAATCTTTTATAAGCCTGTAGATTCTAATGTAAAATTTCCTGAGATAGAAGTCAAAATCATTAACTATTGGGAATCAAATAAGGTCTTTGAGAAATCAGTTGAAAAACCTAGCAAGAAGGATTTTGTATTCTATGATGGCCCGCCATTCGCTAATGGCTTACCTCACTATGGACATCTTCTAACTGGTTTTAAAAAGGACACTATTGCAAGGTATAAAACAATGTGTGGATACAGAGTAGAGAGAAGATTTGGTTGGGATTGCCATGGACTGCCAGCCGAGATGGGAGCTGAAAAGGAATTGAAAATATCTGGAAGAGTAGCAATAGAAAAATTTGGAGTAGATAAGTTCAATGACCACTGTAGAAAGTCAGTCTTACAATTCACAGATCAATGGCATGAGTATGTTAAGAGGCAAGGCCGCTGGGTTGATTTTGAAAATGACTACAAGACAATGGATTTGTCCTATATGGAAAGTGCCATATGGGTATTTAAAAGTCTCTACGATAAAGGTTTGATCTATAGATCTAGCAGAGTAATGCCATACTCATGGGTTTGTGAGACACCTGTCTCTGATTTTGAAACAAAGATGGACAATTCTTACAGGGAAAAGCAGAGCAAAACAGCGACTGTCGCAGTTGAGCTACAACAAAACAACCTAGGTTTTAAAAATTTATACCTTCTGGTTTGGACAACAACTCCTTGGACATTACCTTCAAATTTAGCAATAGCAGTAGGTAAAGACCTTGAGTACTCAGTGATCGAACAAGATGATAAATGCTATGTGATAGCCTCAGCACTAGCACCTAAATATAAGAAAGAGCTGGGTGAAGAAGTCGTTGGGAAGCTCACTGGAAAGGATCTCATTGGGTTGAGATACAAACCAATTTTTGATTATTTTGCAAATCATCAGAATTCCTTTAAGGTCCTAGCGGGTGATTTTGTTACAACAGAGGATGGTACAGGGCTTGTGCACATAGCACCTGGTTTTGGTGAGGATGATCAAAGGATTTGTAATGAAAACAACATAGAAGTTGTTTGTCCTGTTGACACAAGAGGTAAGTTCGTGGAGCCAGTGAGTGATTTTGTTGGCATGCAGGTGTTTGATACAAATGATTTAATTATACAAAGACTTAAAGCGCAAGGGAAATTAATCAAAACGGATACACACCTTCATAATTATCCGTTCTGCTGGAGGACTGATACCCCACTTATATATAAAGCTGTGCCTTCTTGGTACCTTAAGGTTACAGATATCAAAGATAAGATGATTGCAAATAATCAGAAGATCAACTGGATTCCTGAGCATATAAAAAATGGATTGTTTGGAAAATGGCTTGAGAACGCTCGTGACTGGTCAATATCTCGCAATAGATTCTGGGGATGTCCTATTCCTATATGGGAGAGTGATGATCCGAGATATCCTCATGTTGAGGTCTATGGATCGATCGCTGAGATAGAGGCAGCATTTGGAGTTAAGGTAGACGATCTTCATATGCCTTTCATTGACACATTAACAAAACCAAATCCTTCTGACCCAACAGGAAAATCACTTCTTAGAAGAGTACCTGAAGTCCTTGACTGTTGGTTTGAGAGTGGATCAATGCCATATGCTCAGATACATTATCCTTTTGAAAACAAAGAGTGGTTTGAAAGGCATTTTCCTGCCGACTTCATTGTTGAGTATGTTGCCCAGACAAGAGGTTGGTTCTATACTTTGCTTGTACTTGCAACTGCCTTGTTTGATTCTCCTCCTTTCCTCAACTGCATTTGCCATGGTGTGATATTGGGTGATGGTGGACAAAAGATGTCAAAAAGGCTTCAGAACTATCCTGATCCGATGATGGTTTTTGACCAGTATGGATCTGATGCACTGCGTTGGTTTATGCTTTCATCTCCTGTAATGCGAGGACATGAGCTTATAATAGATAAAGATGCAACTGGCATACAAGAATCGATCAGAAGAGTCCTCAAACCACTCTGGAATGCCTATAACTTCTTTGTATTGTATGCGAATATAGACTCCTATAAGGCAGAGTTCTCTCTTGCTGGAGAGGCACTTTTAGATAAGTACATAATTTCTAAGGTTTTACTTTTATGTAAGAATGTGAAGGTTGCTATGGATGGATATGACACAGTTGCAGCAGCTGAAGCTTTGGAGGAGTTCCTAGAATTGCTGAATAATTGGTATATCAGGAGATCAAGAGAAAGGTTCTGGAGGGGAGAGCTCGATTCTGATAAGATCTCAGTTTTCAATACCTTATACAGTGTTTTAATACTATCCTGTAAAGCATCTGCACCTCTTCTTCCCATGATGACTGAAGAGATTTATTTATGTTTGAAACCTGATGCTGAGAGCGTCCACCTTGAGGAATTTCCTGAGTTTGATGTTGCAGGAACAGATATGGGGTTAATTCATAGCATGGAGAAAGTCAGAGAAGCCTGCAGAGCAGCTTTAAACATCAGACATAATGCTGGCGTTAGAGTTCGACAGCCGGTACAATCAGTGACTTTTGTTGGTCTTGGTGTATCTAATTTATCTGATGAAATGCAGCAGCTTGTGCTAGATGAGATCAATGTAAAGGAGTGGATAAATTTGGATAAGAATCTCATAGAAGACTATGGAAACTTTAAGTTACAGCTTAATTTGCCTGTAATTGGAAAAAGAATACCTCAGCATGTAAAGGACATAATTGCAAAGACAAAGGCAGGAGACTGGAGGGTAGCTGATAGCAAAGTATTCGTTGGTGAGATAGAGTTGCTCCAGGGAGAATACACTCTAAAATTAGAACCAAAGGAAAGTGTATTACAAAATTGCTGTGCTCTTGATAGCAACGATGGTATAGTTGTGCTTGATCTGCAAATAACTGATGAGCTTCGTCTGGAAGGAATTGCAAGAGATATCATTAGATTTATCCAACAGACTAGGAAGGAAATTGGACTTGCTGTTACAGATAAAATAGATGTTGCATTGGTTGCTGATGATAATTCTATCCTGAGGACACTAGAAATATGGAAGGAATTAATTTGTGAACAAACCCTTGCAAATGATGTTCTTATTACTCAGGGTGCAAATGATTCCAACTACAGTGCAAAAAGAGAGTGTGAGATCGAATCTCTTCAAATAATAAAAATTTCTCTCTTGATAAGAAAATTATGATTATGACAGAAAATCTTGCTTACGAACTTGTAACTCTTGCAAGGACAAGAAGGATCAACTTAGCATCAGCTGAATCATGTACAGGTGGATTAATAGGAGCAGCAATCACATCTGTTCCTGGAAGTTCAGATGTCTTTGGATATGGTTTTATAACCTATTCAAACGATGCTAAGAGAAGACTTCTTGGCGTTAGAGAAGAAACTCTTAATAAGTATGGAGCAGTTAGTAAGGAAACAGCTAAAGAGATGGCTTTAGGGGCTCTTAAGGTAAGTGGTGTTGATTTTAGTGTTGCTGTAACTGGAATAGCTGGTCCTGGTGGTGGATCTATAGATAAGCCTGTAGGACTCGTCTTTATTGCAATGGCTGACAAGAAACAAAGTGTGTCAGTAAAGAAGTTGGTGTTGAGAGGTGATAGAAAGGAGATAAGACTTCAGAGTGTTACTGAGTCTCTGAAGTTTCTCCTTGAGGCAGTTGAAGCTTATTAAGCCTCTACCTCTTCTGTTTTTGATTCTATTTTCTTTATTTGCTTTTGGTTGTAGTAACCATCTTTTAGAGACATTCTGTGTGGTAATTTTGGTTCACCAGTTGTCTTATCGAATGATATATTTAAAACTTTTAAACCTTTATTTGCAGATCTCATACCTTTTCTGGAAGGTGTGACTTTTCGCTTTGGTACAGCCATTTTTCAATATGTTTTTTTGTTTGAAATTTTCAGGATTATAGCATTCAGGTCCTTTAAAAGCAATATCACAAGATAGAAACGTCTATAACCCCTGAGATCTTTTTAATTCTATTCAGAAGAGATTTAACCTGCTGTGGAATAACAAGATCTAAATCAACTGTAGTGATAATGGAATTATTAGTAATATTTTTGATATCAACTGTATATTTGCTAATTCCAAATTCGGTAAATACAGAGAACACATCAAGAGAAACACTTGAATCTAACATCTCGATTTCCATTGTGATATGTACTATGCTGTAAATGTTTTCAGAGAGAGAAATGTTATAAAGTATCTGTTCACCCTTTATAGCTTTTATGTTGCTACAGTCCTTTGCATGAATGATTATTGATTGTTTATCGCTATCGTATATTCCAACTGCTATTTGTCCAGGTGTAGGATCACAACAATATGCAAAGTGTATCTCAACATAATCCTTAAAATTTGAAAGACTCTTCAAAATTGTATTTGCCTTATTATCCGCAGAAAAATTTTTCTTAAAAAGGTTTTTGATTTTTGTAATTGGAGTGGTTTTTGAAAGGTTTTCGACAACCTGATCAATCTCTATTGAGCCATTACCAACATTAAATAGTAGATCGTCGACATTTGTATTATACTGCTTAGCGACTTTCTTTAATTTTTCATTGTTTAGACTGAGTTTATGTTTATCACACTCATCCTGGATAGCTAAGTTACCTAAAAAGACAAGTGACTCAAAAAGTTTCTTTTCAAGATAAACCTGTATTTCACTCTTTGCCTTGCTTGTGCATACAATATCAAACCAATGATGCGTAATTGTTATTTTCTCAGAAGTCAGTATTTCTACTTGATCTCCACTCTTTAGTTTTGTGTTAATACTCACATGCTTTCCGTTGACGAGCGCCTTGCTATAGTGTGAACCAAGCTCTACACTAACTTCAAAAGCAAAATCCAAAGTAGTAGCGTTTTTTGGTAAAGATACTACATCACCATTCGGAGTGAAACAGAAGACTTGGTCATAATACATGTTTAGTTTTACGCTCGACAACACATCATCTGCATCAGCTATGTTTTCCATTATTGAGTGGATTTTCTTCAGCCATATATACTGATATTCATTATTATCAATGCCATCGTCTTGTTTATATATCCAATGTGCTGCCATTCCTAACTCTGAGACATGATGCATCTCACTAGTTCTTATCTGTACCTCAACTTTTATCATTTCATTAACCAACACAACAGTATGTATTGAACTATAGCCATTTTGCTTAGGAGTACTAACATAATCGAAGAACTCCTTAGAAATTACCTTGTAGTTTGTGTGTACAACACCAAGTGCTACATAACAATCTATAGGTTTTTTTGTGATAATTCTTACTGCGAATATATCTGAAAGATCTTCAAAATAGATCTTTTTCTTTTCCATTTTCTGCCATATTGAAAATGGTGTTTTCTCTCGACCTTTAACTACAACATCTAAGTTGTTTTCCTTCATTATTGATGATATCTCATCAACAATCTTAGCAATGCCGCTGTATCCATTTTCTTTAAGAATTGATATTTGATGCATAATAGATTGTCTGACATGTGGATACAGAACTTCAAAAGCAAGATCATACAAACTATTTTTAAAGTAATGAATTCCGATTCTTTCAGCAAGAGGAGCATATATGTCTATTGTTTCCTTAGCAATTTTCATTCTTTTTTTTTGCTCTGTGAAAGATGACAGAGTTCTCATATTATGTAATCTGTCTGCAAGCTTTATTAGTAGAACTCTGTCATCTTCAGCTACAGCTATTAACAATCTGCGAAGATTTTCTGCTCTTGCATGTTCTAGATGCTTGCATTCGATCTTATTTAGTTTGGTGAGACCACTTACAATCTTTGCTTCTTTCTTCCCGAATTCTCTGATGATGTCCTGTACCTTATATTCTGTATCTTCAACAACATCATGTAAGAGTCCACAAACTATTGTTAATGTGTCTAAGTGTAGTTCTACTAGTATTTTTGCAACTGCTATAGGATGAATTACATATGGTTCTCCAGAAGCTCTTTTTTGATTATGGTGCGCTTTAATAGCAAAGTCTATTGCCTTCTTAATAGTATCCATGCATATGCCAGGCAGGAATTCTGTAATATAATCAATTAGATCTTTTACTGCAGCATCAATAATTTCGTCATCGCTTTTTTTGTGCAGCTGGACATCCTTATTCATTTTTGTTGTAAACTTTTTCGTCAAAAGTACCTTCCATCTTATCTACAATGACGGTAACAGTGCAGTCCCCAGTTATGTTAATCATTGTACGTAACATATCAAGTATCCTATCTATTCCTACTATAAGTGAAATTCCTTCAACTGGCAATCCAACAGATGATAAAACAATTCCCATCATTACAATACCACCTCCTGGGAACCCAGCAGCGCCTATTGACCCTATTGTTGATGTCAGAACAATTATTATGTAATCATGAATTGTTAAATCGATTCCCATAACTTGTGAGAAAAACACTGCAGTCGCACCCAAGTATATTGCTGTTGCATCCATGTTCATAGAAGCACCTAGAGGTAATATGAATGATGCAGAACGTTTAGATACACCTATTTTTCTGTGCAGATGTTGCATTGCAGTTGGTAGTGTTGCTTTACTACTAGATGTAGCAAATGCCAATGCCTGAACAGGCAACATTTTTTTATAGAATGGTAATGGATTTACTTTCACAAAGGCAACCAACATAATACCAAAAATAACATATTGAAGGGCTAGTGCTGCTATAACAACAAGTGCAAACTTCATAAGTGATGCAAGTACATCCCATCCGTATTTCGCAATCACTCCACCCATTATTGCAAAAACACCATAGGGAGCAGTTTTGAGAACTAATTCAACCATCTTGAACATAACTTGTGTCATTGAGACGATGACGAGTTTTAGGTCTTTGCTTTTCTCACCTGCAAGGATAATACTAACCCCTACAAAGAATGCGAAGACAACAACTTGAAGGGTGTTTGGCTCTGCCATTGCATGAATCGGATTTGCAGGAATGATATTTAAAATCATATCCCTCACAGATGTATTAACATTTAGATTTGGCTCGCTGTGTAATGTTATATTTACACCAATACCAGGTTCAAAGATAAGTGTGAAGACTATCCCAATTGTTACAGCAAACATTGTAGTTATACTGTATATTGCAACTGCCTTGCCACCCAGCCTATTGAATGTGTCTGCATCATCAATGCTGGTTATGCCATATAGAATTGCGCAGAAGATCAGGGGTACAACTATCATCTTTAACATATTACTAAAGAGAATACCTACCGGCTCAACAATCTCAACTACATTGTAACCCGAAATATTTGGATCAAAAAAACCAAGAATGACACCAAGGACCATTCCTATAATTATTTTTTGCCATAATTTCAATTTGAGTTTCTTCGACATATCCTTTGCTTAAAAAATAGTTATTTTACTTTTTTAGTATTATACATGAAATATTGCAAATGTTGGAATCGATATGTGATGGCGGGGGCGACGGGGCTCGAACCCGCGACCTCCGGCGTGACAGGCCGGCACTCTAACCAACTGAGCTACGCCCCCTAAGAACTTAATGGTGGGTGGTGACAGGGTCGAACTGCCGACCTCCTCGGTGTAAACGAGATGCTCTACCAGCTGAGCTAACCACCCAAGTTATGTGAGACATATTACATCAAATAATTGAGATGTACAAGGGGCCGTCATCTATTTGCAGAATTTTATCTCTTTTCTTAGTAAAAACACACCAGTTAGGTTTATAACCATTAGTAATCCGCCAGAAATACTCATGATTAACATAACATCAGCTTGATTATGAAATGAGAATATAATAAATGCAACAATTGAATACAGAATATAAAAGGGTTTGCCGATTTTCTTATGTAAAAATATTGCAGCTTTTTGACCAACTACAAGATAGCCTATGATTGTTGTGAAGCCAGCAATAAAGAACAAAAATGCTATATATATTTCAGGATATGGAACATATTGTGAGAGAGCATGAATTATGTATTCGGATGGCTTGATCCCTTCCATTTCGACCACACCTGTAACAAAAATAATCATGATTGTTATGGTGCAAATCAGTGTGTCTGAAAATAGAGCAAATATTGCCAATCTTGCCTGTCTTTCAGGATGGGTTGTTTGAGTTTCACTCTGAACAATTGAATCATACCCGATTCCTATATCTCCTGAATATACAGCTCTTTGAATTCCATAGTGCATAGCTAAGAGAACATTCCCACCTATTACACCTGTAGCAGAAGATTTTAAAGTGAATGCATCTGAGAAAATTTCATTAAAAATTCCAGGGATAAGATTAGTATTTGTTAAAATTATCCATAGACCTAGTATTACATAGGAAATCATAAAAGATGGCATTAGAACTGAACATATTAAAGAAAGTCTTTGTACACCACCTACAGCACTCATTATCACTAGAATTAGTAGTATTCCTATGACTATTATTCTATCAATCTCAAATGTATCAACAAATGTATCTGTTACAGTCAGAAATATTGAGATCTCAGCTCCATATACACAAAGTAATAAACAAACAACCATTGGAAGTATTTTGTCGAGTTTTAATTTACTGCCTTTGAATGCTTCTTTCAGGAAATACATCGGCCCACCATCATATCCCTTTGCAGTCTTAACCCTATATTTGATACCCAGGTATATTTCTGAATACTTTACAATCATTCCAACAAATGATGCTAACCACATCCATACAACGCCCCCCGGTCCTCCTAAAGTCACAACAGCTGTTACTGTAACAAGGTTACCCAATCCGACCATCCCTCCAACTGATGCAAAATATAGTTTTATAGGGTGAATTCCTTGCTTATCTTTCTGTGCGCAGCTGAGCAATTCTCCTATGTACTTTCTTGGTCTTATGAGGATTGATAATTGATAAAATTTATTTTTTATTGTGAAATATGACCCTATAAAGATTATCAGAAGAATTCCAATGTAATCCCAAAGGAAGTTATTTAAAATATTTATAATCGTAAAAAACTGCTCAGACATTTTAAGGGTTCCGTAGTTTTGATATAAAAAAAAGTACTAAGGGCAAAAATATACCACAGATGAAGTTTCCGTCAATTGTTCTAAATACCGTAATAATGTACCAAAAAATACATATTGAGGTCAGCATCAGGAGCAATTTTAATATATTAAATTTTATGTTCTTTATTGTTGTTTGTAATTGATATGTTTCTGTCTCATGTTTATGGAAAAATAAAGTTATTAAAAGACCTATGTTTGCACCTAAGTTCAAATACATCCAGTTCAATTTATAACCAATGCATGGTGATTCTATATTAAGAATGACAACAGCTTGTAATATAATACTTATGATATTCAAGTTGATCAGTGAGAGATTTTTCTTATACATTACGTAGTAAATAGATATAATTGCTGCAGCAGGAGGAACTGCACCTAACATCTCAAAATAAGTATGATAATGATTGTAGTTGATTGCAAATGCGCTCAAAATGAGTAATCCAATGAAAAACCACAGAAGTTTTAAGTTGAAGTTACTATTAACCCATAGCATTCCCCAGAGAACTATTCCGTATTGCATATGACCGCTAGGAAAACTCCACCAACATGTGTTGTTAAGAGAAATATGTAGAGGAACTTTAAAGGTAGATTTCAAAATAGAATTTATTGCACCATTGATAAATATACAGTTGAACATCAAGTTACCCAATGGTCTTTTGCTATAAACTGAATAAAGCAATGAGATAATTAAAACTCCCAGGACTGGATTGGTAAATAATAGAAAAGCATTTATAAGTATCACGGCTATGAAATACTAAATGCCCTTCTTATTTCATCAAATCTTCTTTTTACTGAAAGATCTAGAATTTCACTATCGCTATGGGCAATGAATCCTCCCAAGATCGATTTATCAGTCACAAAATCAGCTTCTATCTTGCTGTTGAATGCTTTCTCTAAGTCTGATGTTATCTGTTGTTTAATTTCTGCATCAACCTCAAATGATGTTTTTACTTCAAGGTTTTTTATTCCTTTTTTTGCATTCAAATCCTTTTCAATACAATCAATTACTTCATTCAAGATCTTCATCCTGTTATTCATTATCATCACAGTGATGAAGTTCAGAACTTTATCGTCAATTTTTAGATCTTTTGATATCTCTTGCCAAATAATGATTTTTATCCTTTTTTCTGTCCATTCATTGAAGATATATTCTTTCATCTTCTTTTCTATACCCATACTTATTGCTTTTAGTTGCTTACTTGATTCCTCTAGCTGTGTCAGATCATGATATAATCCTAAAAAAGCTTTGCTATATGACTTAGTAATTTTTGAATGTGAATTTGACATGGGTGCTTTTTACGTCGTATACTGCAGATGATAACTCTAAAAAATATTACCATAAAACAATAGAAAGTACAAAAACCATATGTCAGGTAGAGTAGGTGAACTGATTTTAATTTTATTTTTGGTTTTAATTTTATTTGGTGCTGGAAAGTTGCCAAAAGTCATGACTGAGTTAGGGAAAGGTTTGAAGGCCTTCCGAGATGCTATGAACGGCAACTCATCTGATGAAACAAATGTTTCAAACTCTGAGAATAAAAACAACGAATCATGAAATGCGTGTTTTAAACTACACATTTTTTTTATTTAGTTTTTTGTTTCTGTATTACTTTTCATATGTTGCATATGATAGATCCGTGAGGATTACTCCAATTGATCAGCTACCTTTATTTTCAAAGCAGCCTTGCACAATCAAGCATATTGAAATAATGCAAGAAGATAACTCAGTACATGACCTCAGCATATATTATAGTGGTGTGAAAAAGAATGAAGAAGAGCCAGTTACACAGATGAATGTTGAGAGAAAATCAGAAGATGAAAAAATACAGCAAGAGATTCTAAAGATAGTAAAAGAAAAGCAAGCTGTTGTCGAAGAGAAAAAAACAGATGTGCAAAAAGATACAAAAGTTACAAAGGCGTTGAAACAACCAAAAAAACAAGAGATTGTTAAAAAAAGTGATGACACATTCTTGCAAAAAAAGAAAAAACCTGAAGCTGATGATTCATTCAGGAAAAATGATAAAAAAAGTGTATTTGATGTAATAGACTAAAATGCTGGAAACAAATATTGAAAACATCACAGGAACGATTGAAATCATTACTTACAGAAATTCTGACAACGGTTTCTTTGTATGTAAAGTAAAAGTCAAAGGACACAAAGGGAATGTCGCAGTTACAGGCGCAACACCAATAAATTTAAGTGTTGGAGAAGTCATAAGTGCCTCTGGTCTTTGGCAGCAGAACCCGAAGTATGGGATGCAATTCCAAGCCAAAGAAGTCCAGATAATGCTTCCAAAAAGTACCTCAGGAATTATAAAGTATCTCGGTTCAGGCATAATAAAAGGAGTTGGTCCAAAGACAGCCCAAGCAATCGTTGAGATGTTTGGGGACAGAGCAATAGAAGTGATAGAGAAATCTCATCAGGAGCTGACAAAGATCAGAGGTATAAATCAAGAAAAAGCAGAGAGAATATCTAAGAGCTGGGAAGATAGTGTTAAGATCAAAGAGATGATGCTATTCCTCCAGTCTCATGATGTCACAGTTAATCTTGCAACAAAGATATATAACAATTATGGGGATGCTGCGATAAATATCCTTCGTGAGAATCCATATGCGATGGCGAGGGATATCAAAGGCATAGGATTCTTGTCAGCTGATAAAATTGCTAAGAATCTAGGGATGAATGATGATGATGAGAAGCGAATTGCTGCAGGAATAGAACATACTCTTCTGAATGCAACAACAGCTGGATCTTGTGCTTTGCCAATGAGTTTATTGTTAGAAAAATCCCAGGAAGTCCTTGGTCTTGAAAAGCATCTTATAGAAGAATCTGTTCATAAAACTTTTGTGTCTGAACGAATCATCGCAATGCCTCAGGATGACTCTCGATGCCTTACAATAAGCGCTAGAGTTTCTGTTGATGGGGAAATAACTTTCAACCTATCACATGAGTCATTTGATGCTGATAGATTATGTTTTATTGATCCTCTACTATTTGTTAAACCATATTTTTTTATGGAAAAAAATGTAGCTGAGAAACTTCTTGGAATCGCAAAAACAGGACAATCTGTATTCAATGGAATAGATCTTGATGCAGCTATGGATCAACTTCAGGAAAAGTATCATATAAACCTTGCAGAAGTACAAAGAGAAGCTATCAAGAAACTAGGAAAAAGCAAGGTAATGGTTATAACTGGGGGGCCTGGAACAGGTAAAACAACTCTCATTAACTCCATCATCAAGATCGCCAAAATGTCTCAGCAGACAATAGGTCAAATCCAAATAAAACTTGCAGCTCCGACTGGAAGAGCTGCAAAGAGGATCTCTGAGAGCAGTGGAGCATTTTCATCAACAATCCATAGGATGCTTGAATTTGATCCAATCAGAGGAGGTTTTAAATACAACGAAACAAATTACTTAAAATGTGATTTGATTGTCTTAGATGAATCATCGATGGTAGACATCCAAATAATGAATTCAATTCTGAAAGCTCTACCAAGGACTGTAACCTTGATAATTGTTGGAGATGTTGACCAGCTGCCTTCAATAGGTCCAGGACAAGTATTAGCAGATATCATTGCATCAGATGTAATTCCAACTGTAAAATTGAATCAAGTCTTTAGACAGGCAAAGCATAGTAAAATCATAACAAATGCTCACATGGTCAACAGTGGTAAGATTCCTTATCTTGGAGAAAATGATAAAAAAACTGACTTTGAGTTCATAGCAGTTGATGACGACATATCAGCAATAAGCAAAATTAAGGATATTATGAAAAGGCAGTCGCAAGACATGGTATCTGATGTGCAGCTTTTAACACCTATGCAAAGAGGGTCTGTTGGAGTCAAAGCAATTAATCCAATTCTTCAGTCATTGTTGAATAGTGATGGTCTTGAGCAAGATTATGTTGAGCATTTTGGTGTGAAATATTGCGTGAACGACAAGGTAATTCAAACAGAGAATAATTATAATAAGGGAGTGTTCAATGGAGATATAGGGTTTATTGCAAAGATTGACAAGGAAGATCAAGAGATTATCATAAACTTTGATGGTTTTGATGTCAAATATGATATGAATGAGTTAGATCAAATATCGCTTGCTTATGCGATAACAATCCATAAGTCTCAGGGATCTGAGTACCATACAGTTATTATGCCAATCTTAACTCAACACTTTATAATGCTTAATAAAAATTTGTTGTATACTGGGATCACAAGGGCAAAGAAAAAACTCATAATGATAGGTCAGAAGAAGGCTATAGCAATGGCTGTCAAGAGCAACAAGATTGAAAAGAGATATTCCATGCTTAAGTCATGGCTCTTCAAGACTTTTTATACAAATTGAGTTTTCATGTGTTATAAGTATTGAAAAAGATTTTTAAATTTTGAGACTAGGATGCAAGATAAGGTTTTATCAATAAAAGGGAAGTTTCTGAGTGCTTTAAAGCAACCAAAGCAGCATAAAGATATCTTGTTCGCAATAGGTATTATGTGTATAATATCTGTGTTGATATTCCCAGTGCCACCACTACTTCTTGATTTCCTACTGAGTATCTCGATCAGCTTTGCAGTACTAATTTTGATGACTGTACTATTTATAAATAGGTCTTTAGATTTCAACTCCTTTCCTAGTGTTTTGCTTGTTGTGACAATGTTAAGACTAGCATTAAACATTTCGACTACAAGATTGATTCTTGCAAATGGACACCTTGGGACTGATGCTGCAGGTCATGTTGTTCAAGCTTTCGGACATTTTGTAATGGAAGGATCAATAGTAATTGGCTCGATAGTATTCGGAATTCTAACCATCATAAATTTTATTGTTATTACTAAAGGCTCTGGGAGAATTGCTGAGGTAGCAGCTCGTTTCAGCCTTGATGCGATGCCTGGTAAGCAGATGTCAATCGATGCAGACCTCTCTGCTGGAATAATCAAAGAAGATGAGGCTAAGAAGAGGAGGAAAGACTTAGAGGATGAGAGTACATTTTATGGTGCAATGGATGGTGCCAATAAGTTCGTACGAGGTGATGCAATAGCTGGACTTCTGATAACTTTCATTAACTTCATAGGTGGGATGTTGATAGGTATAGTGCAGAAGGATATGACCTTCTCCCAGGCTCTCCATACCTATACCCTGTTGACAATTGGTGATGGTCTTGTGACTCAAATTCCTGCTCTAATAGTTTCAATTGCTGCTGGTCTTCTTGTTACAAAATCAGGCGCACAGGGATCAACAGAAAAAGCAATTTTTGAACAGCTTGGTAACTACCCGCAAAGCCTTGCCATAAGTGCTGGTCTTCTACTATTTATGGGAGTTGTTATGCCAGGGATTCCATTTATTCCATTTTTCATCGTTGCATTAGTTTGTGCTGCTGGCGCATATTTTATTCATAAAAATAAGATGTCTAAGGACGATAAGAAATCTCCAGACAAGCCTATGACAGCGGAAGAGAGTAAAGCAGCTGCAGAAAGGAATATCATGCAATCACTGCAAATTGACATGATCAAGATAGAACTAGGGTATGAACTTATAGCGCTTCTGAATGGACCAGAGGAGCTACGTTTGCCAAACCAAGTAAAAAACCTTAGAAAGCAAATAGCACGTGATATGGGTTTTATCTTGCCATCTGTTAGGATTCAAGACAACATGGAGCTCGGAAACCAAGAGTATGTTGTTAGAATTAAAGATGTAGAGGTAGCAAGGAACTCAGTTCGTCCTGGGAAGCTCCTCATAATGAACCCTAAAGGAACAGCTATGACAATAGAGGGTGAGGATGTAAAAGATCCAGCTTTTGGCATAAATGCTAGATGGATTGATCCAGCATTCAGAGAGGAGGCAGTGTTTAAAGAATACACAGTGGTCGAAGCATCAACTGTAATCATTACACACCTCACAGAGTTAGTTAAGGAGAATATTACAGAACTCCTAACCTATGGTGAAGTACAGAAGTTGATTGATAACCTATCTCCAGAGCATAAGAAGTTAATTGAAACTATAATACCTTCTGATATGACACTCGTTACATTGCAGAGAGTTCTACAGTCTCTCCTAAGTGAAAATGTCTCTGTGAGGGATCTATCGGCAATCATAGAAGCAGTATCAGAAATTTGTGCAAATACCAAGAATATCAGTAAGCTTGTTGAGCACGTTAGGATGAGATTGGCTAAGCAAATATGCCAGGCAAATACTAGTACTAAAGGCTATATTCCAATCGTCATCCTATCGCCTATGTGGGAGCAAACTTTCATAGAGAATATCGTTGGTGAAGGGGATAATAAACAGCTAATAATGCCGCCTAGCAAGCTTCATGATTTCGTTATCTCAGTCAGTAATGAATTTGATAAACAAAATACAAATAATGAATATCCCGTGCTTTTGACATCTCCAATGCTTCGACCTTATGCGAGATCAATTATTGAGAGGTTCAAACCAAATATAGTTGTGATGTCTCAGAACGAAGTACATCCTAAAGCAAAGATAAAAACTGTTGGCCAAATCTAGATAATAAATAATTTTTCTTGTTTTGTTCTACCAGGGATAGTATAATTAATCTTGTAGACAACAATAAACTTATGGGAAAATGGCTGAAGAAACATTAGATGGCAAGAAATTAAAATTATCTAAAAACTTTTATTCAGGTAATCCTGAAAAACTAACACAAGATCTTTCATCATTGGCTGGTGTTGTTACAAGCCTTACAGAGAGTAATTTAGATGAAGTACGTCTAAAGGTTGAAAAAGCAAAGATGAAAGAAATTCTAAAAAGTGCATCAGCAGAGGATAAAAACTTTCTAGGTAAACCGACATCCCTTACAATTAATGAGATGTCATTAGAAGAGCTTCAAATTTTAGAAAAAAAATGAAGATTTTACAAGGTCAGAGGCAAGTTTTGCATCATAGCTTAGAAAAGATAGCAAAAAATGAGAGACAATTAGGATTTAATGATCATGTTAACGATTCAAATTTGAGTGATGTTTTTGCATCTATTTCAGATTATGGAACTCAACAAGTTGTTGATGCGGTACAGAATGTTGTTGGTACAAAAACAATATCTGAAATGTCCAGTAAAGAAATGGATAAAGTGTTACAAAGAATCGCAGAAGAGAATTTTGAACATTTTACAACTGTTGTTACAAACGCCAAGATAAGTGTAATTGCAGAAAAAATGGAAAAAACTGGCAAGACACTTGAAGAGTTAACTGTAGAACTTGATAGAGGTGACTTTGATGGTGAACTGAAAGCTATAACTGCACTTGTTGACACAATTGATCCATCTTCAAGGGATAATAGTACAAAAATGCAATCTAGTGGTAACTTGTATAAACTCGAAAGACTTGAGGGTATATCACAGTTTCTCACAACAAAAGCTGAAATACAAAAACTGCAAACTGTTCTCACAGCTGCAAAAGAACTCACAGATTTAGGTGCTACAAATGTTGATGCAACAGTTTCTGTAAAAGAAAAAAGGAAGGTATTTGAAAGGCCTCTTAATCATGGGATTAGTGTACGTTAATAAAAACTCTGCGGATCAACGTCTGCTGTTACTGATACGTAGTGTGGTACTTGGATTGAATCCAACCACTCTTCTACAACTTTCAGGACGGCCTGTCTGTTGATGCCTTTGAATAAAATCTGATACCTGTACTTTTTATGCATCCTGTGAATGGCAGCAGGTATTGGACCAAAGACTTTTAAATGAGATGAGCTCTCTGGAATAGATATAGACAGCAACCACTTATGTAGTCTTTTTTCATCTCCAGAGCTGATATTGATTAAAATAAATGTTCCATATGGAGGGACTCCTGCAGCTTCTCTATTAGCAAGCTCAAGTTTGACAAAATCCTGCTTGCTACCAGATGCTATTGAGTTGATTACAGGAGATTTCTTGTTAAGCGTTTGAATAATTGCAAGACCTCTTTTTTCCCTTCCAACACGACCTATAACTTGCTGTAGTAACTGATATGTTCTTTCAAAAGATCTTATATCTCCGCTGAATTTTTGGTTATTTGCATCAACTACAACACATAGACCCATCTTCGGGAAGTGTAAACCTTTTGCTAATACTTGAGTGCCAATAACTATATCAACTTCATGATTGGATATCTTTTGAATTACTGATGCTGCATCTTCTTGTTCTAGAATATCTCTGGTAACGGTTAAAATTCTTGCTTGAGGAAAGTGAACTGTTAGTTCCTCATGTAGTTTCTCGACTCCTGGATGATAAGTATAAAGGGATTCTTGTCCACATGTAGAGCATGTTTTTTGTTCTGTTATGGTATATCCGCAGTGTCTGCATTTCAGTTGTTTTCTGTATTTATAATGAGTAAGTTTTATGTCACAATTCCTACATCTTACTGTTGACATGCAGCTGTTGCAGATAGTTGTTGCTGCATAGCCTTTCCTGTTTAAAAATATTAAGACTTGTTCTTTAGCTACAATTGCTTTCGATATTTCTTCGAGTGATGTTGGATGTAACATTGGAAATACCCTATTTTTTTTGTTACTTATATCCCACATGTTTGCAACTTCTATTTCCAACTTTGCTTCAGAGAAATTCCTTTGATTCAAATGAAAATACCTATAATGCCCTTGTTGCACATGATACATTGTTTCGATTGAAGGGGTGGCTGAAGTCAAGACTATTGGTATGTTTGAGATCTTTGCTCTGAGGACTGCCATATCCCTTGCATTATAGATTGGACTTGTTTCTTGTTTAAAGCTTATATCGTGTTCTTCATCGACTATTATCATCCTGAGATTTGCAAAAGGCAAGAACAGAGCACTTCTTGCACCGATAACACATCTAATGGAATTATCTTGCACTCCCGTCCAAACAAGATCTTTATCCTTCTGTTTCACATTTGAATGCCATGAATGAAGGTCATCCCCCATTATGACTCTAGCTCTCTCAATTATCTGAGTTGTAAGCAATATCTCTGGTAACAGAATAAGTACCTGCCCTCCAGCGTCGACAATTTCTTTAGCCAACTGAAGATATAACTCTGTTTTGCCAGACCCAGTGACGCCATCTAAAACAGATACACCTTGATTAGTAATTATTTCGTCAAAGACAATCTGCTGTTCTTTTGAAAGTGGTATTATTTCAATATCAGCTTCTAACAAAGTATTTATTTCTTTGGAGGTATCCTTCATCATGAACTTCTTCATTATGATTTTGTGTCTTCTAACAAGTGGTCCAAGGACCATTTTTAAGACCAAACCCTTTATTGAAAGATTTTCTTTTGAGAATGAATCTATGAAGCTTCTTATATTGTGATTGAGATGGAAGTTAGGAATTTTTTCAATGATGTTTTTAATTTCATAATCATAACTATCTTTTTCATCTTTTTCCCAAACAACTCCAACTGCAATTTTTTTCCTCAGAGGTATAAAAACAAAATCACCCTCTGAGATGCTCTCATCTGAAGTCGCATATGACAAAAAGTTTTTTATGTTACTTGGTATTAAGACTGAGAAAAGTTTTTTTGACAACGCCTGGTTTATTAATTAATTTGAAGCATCTATTGTTTTATATACAGTGAAAAACAATAAATTAAACCTTCAAAAAAATTTTTATGATCAGTTAGGGGAAAAAACAAGTAAATCTTAAGAATTAAATTTAATAAAGTTTTAACATTTATTTGTTATGACATGATTATTATTTCAACAATAGAAAAATGAAAAAAATCGCTTTAGTTTTACCTGGAGGTTGAGTTAGAGGTATACAACAACAATGTATATTGTCTGCAATTGATAAAGAATTGAGTAAATTAATTTCAGATTACAAAGGGTTAAGTAATTATATTGATTATTTTGCAGGTACATCTATAGGTGCTTTAGGTGTTGTTCATGCTGCAGTATGTGATGGCGATGGAAATACATATAATTCTTTTGATGATGGCGTAAATGTTTTCCTTGAAAATGCAGGAAATGTGTTATCTCAAAAACCATCCAACTATTTGGTGTCTGCTTTGTCACTACTACCATCATGGGGCATAACTGGGCCATATTATTCCAATGAAATGATAAAAAATATTTTATCTGGGATTGTTGGAGACAAAACTGTTGGAGATAATATCTTAAAAGGGAAATTTCTAATTACATCATATTGTTTAAATCATTGTGAGCCAACTGTGTGGACAAACATTGGTACAGAAGAACAACGAAGTAAAATAAATTACTGTGTTAAAGATATTGATCAAATAAAACTGCAAGACATAGTCACAGCCTCAGCTGCAGTTCCAGTTCTTTTACCAGCTCACGAAATTGAATATCAAAGAGATGATCAAATAAAAATACTACATGAAATTGATGGTGGATTTGTATCCAATACTCCAGTTCTGGATTTAATGAGTTGTATTTCTGGTATGGAAGGGATTGACTTATCAGATCTTTTTGTTATCTCGATTGGTGCTGGTGAAGTTAATACAGATCTTTCTAATTTGAAAAATGGAGGAGTATTATCTTATTCTACAAATTTTGCATCTGTAATGACTTCTCATATAAATGTTGTACAAAAGTATAATGAAGAGATTGCAAAACAACTTATTGAAGGTCAGGGGGGTAAATTTAGTTCAATAAATATTTCAATGTCAGTAACTGATTTTGCAAATGCTATAAATGATTCATTAGATTCAATGCAATACTATAAATCAATGGCTGATGAGTTTGTAGAACAAAATCCTGAACTAATTCAAAACATAGCATATGAATTAGCTTGTTGGATTAATTCTAATTCATAGACTTCTGCCTCTATGTTTGCCTTGAGCTCTTGACTGAGCCTTTATAAGGTTTACATAGTATCCATGTTTATTCTTCTGAGCAGAATTCTGCAAGTTCAATCTCATCAGAATGGATTGCATACTTTGTGACATGATCAGTCTAGTCCAAAACCCTAGAGGCTTAGCGATACCAACAACAGTATCATCAGAAACAGATTGTTTTCTTTGTGGTGATTCAACTAATCCTTCTTCTGGTTCAATTTCATTTTTTCTTTGTTGCAGTTTTATGTATTCTTGACTCTTTTCCTTGCCTGTAACTATTTCTTTTCTCTCATCTCTTGCTTGGAACTCATCAGTTTTTTTAACATGAGGTTTTTTTCTATCTTGTCGGTAAGGTGATGAATCAAGAATATCATTTAAGTGCTTCTGAGATTTCTTTTTTGAGATTGCTGTTGCGATATATAAAGCAGAAAAAATAAATAAAACTATAAATAGTAAGATTCCACCAAAGATTAATATTAAAATTTCCATCAAGACACAAATTTTTAAAAATTTACTAGAAAATGAAAAAAATATTTTACTACTAAAACTAGGTTTTGACTATACGCGTATGTTTGTCAACATGTTTTGGAAAAAATTTTTCAATTTATATATATCAAAACATATAGTATACAAGAACCACATATTAGAAAATCCCAAACACAACAACACTCAACTTATGATGCAAATTGACTCTTCAAATTTAGATGCACTCAGTGTAAAAATATTGCCACAGAATTTTGATCTCAAACTTCAGGAGAAAAATACCTCAAAAAGCGATGTGTTATTGCCATGTCGTTTTGAAGTAAGGGTAGATAATACAAGGGATGAACTCTTATCAGATGCAAGTAAGGCCATCTTGAGCGATAGATATTTACTTGAGGGTGAGACATATCAAACAATGTTTGCAAGAGTTGCAACACATTACGCCGAGGATGAAGGTCATGCTCAAAGACTATATGATTACATGAGTAAGCTTTGGTTCATGCCGGCAACACCAGTTCTCAGCAATGGAGGAACAACAAGAGGTTTACCGATCTCTTGTTTTCTCAATGAAGTAAATGATAATCTTAAGAGCATTGTTGAAACATGGAATGAAAATGCATGGCTTGCTGCTTGCGGTGGTGGTATAGGCACATACTGGGGAAATGTCAGATCTATTGGTGAGAAAGTACGTGGAAATGGAAAAACCTCAGGAATAATACCATTTGTTTGCGTGCAAGACAGTCTTTGTCTTGCAATATCTCAAGGTAATTTAAGAAGAGGTAGCTCTGCTGTATTCTTACCAATCCACCATCCAGAGATCGAAGAATTTATCGAGATCAGAAAACCTACAGGTGGAGACTACAATAGAAAAGCCTTGAACTTACACCATGGTGTGATCATAACAGATGACTTTATGAAGGCAGTTGAGGAAGATAAGGAGTGGAATCTCATCAGTCCTGCAAATGGAGCAGTCGTCAGTACCTTAAAAGCTCGTGAGCTATGGATAAGACTCCTGATAGCCAGAATCGAAACTGGTGAGCCTTATATGATATTTATAGACAGTGTTAATAATGCTCTTCCTGAGACTTACAAGAAGTTTGGTTTGAAAGTCAAGACATCAAACCTTTGTAGTGAGATAATGCTGACAACGGGTACAGATCATCTGAAAAATGAGAGAACTGCTGTCTGTTGCCTTTCTTCATTAAACATAGAAGAATATGATGATTGGAAAGATGATCAAAACTTCATAATGGATGTCATGAAGTTTCTAGATAACGTTCTGCAGGATTTCATAGATAATGCATCTCCAGAGCATGCTAAGGCTATCTATGCTGCGAAGCGTGAAAGAAGTATTGGTCTTGGAGTAATGGGTTTCCATTCATTTCTGCAAAGCAAAAAAGTGCCAATGGATTCTCTCATGGCAAAAGTTTGGAATAAAAAGATTTTTGCCTATATAAAGAATGAGGCAGACAAGGCATCTAAAATATTAGCTGTTGAGAAAGGTCCTTGCCTTGATGCAATAGAGTGCGGAATAAATGAGAGGTTCACACATAAGATGGCAATAGCTCCAACAGCTTCTATATCAATCATAGCTGGGAATTCATCTCCTGGAATTGAACCATATGCTGCAAATGTATACACTCAAAAGACTCTTAGTGGATCATTCAGTATGCAAAACAAAAACCTGAAAAAGCTTCTTGTAGACAAAGGTTACAACACAGAAGATGTTTGGTCGTCAATCATGAAGCACGAAGGATCAGTACAGCATTTAGATTTCTTGACTCAAGATGAAAAAGATATCTTTAAGACAGCATTTGAGATTGATCAGATTACCCTTGTCGACCTTGCAGCTGACAGAACACCTTTCATATGTCAAGCAACATCACTTAACCTTTTCTTACCTGCAAACATCCATAAGAAATATCTGCATAAGATTCACTTTAGGGCTTGGAAAAAGGGTGTAAAGAGCCTTTACTATTCAAGATCAAAATCTATCCAGAGAGCTGAAACAGGATACTCTCACCACAGCAAACTAGGTGATGCCCAGGAAGCTCTGATGAAGTCTATGGAAAAGGCTGGAATGGAAAATAAATATGATGAGTGCACAGCATGTCAATAGAAGTCACTTGACTTCTATTGTTGCCTGTAATGCTCCTGCCTGTTGAATTGTCTTTAGAATTGCAATGAGGTCTTGAGGAGAGACACCAAGAGAATTTAACCCCTGTACAAGATCACTAAGAGTTGCCTGTGATTCAAGTGTTGCAAGCTTCGTTCCTGGCATACTTTGTTCATTCTCACCATCATCTAGGAACATCTGTAGCTTCTCAGTATCGGAAACCTTTAGAACTAGATTACCTTGTGCTACAGCAACTTTACTTATTCTAACATTCTCACCTATAACGACTGTACCTGTAGCTTCATCTATCACGATCTTTGCAACTGTATCAGGATCAACTGTCAACCCTTCTATATCTGCAAGAAAATCTAAGACATTGTTTCTGTATTCTAATGGGACTCTAACAACAACTGTACCAGGATCTTTAGCGCTTGCAAATTCATCACGAAGCTGTGCATTAATTGCTGTAGCAACTATCCTAGCTGTTGTTATATCTGGGTTCTTGAGAGCGAGTTTAACCTCATTAAGAGAATTCATATCAAAACCAATGCTTTGTTCAACTACAGCACCGTTAGCAATGTATCCTGAGGTAGGAGTTGGTTTGTTCTTTGTTTGATCCATTGTTGCTGGTGCACCTATTGAGATTTGTCCTTGTGCAATACCATAGACTTGTCCATCAGCACCAACAAGCGGAGTTGCTAGAAGATTACCTCCTTTTAGACTCTTTGCATCACCCATTGTACTAACTTGTACTGACATGAGATTCCCTGGGTGTGCAAAAGGAGGCAGGTTTGCTGTAACCATAACTGCTGCAACATTCCTAGTGTTTAAATTATTTATATTTGTTGTAGATACACCCATCTTGTTCAAATGGTTTATGAGGCTGTTTTGTGTGAAGCCAGAGTTCCTAAGGTTATCTCCTGTTCCTTGTAACCCTACAACGAGTCCATATCCAACAAGTGCATTTTCTCTGACGCCTTCAAAGTAAACTATATCCTTTATCCTAGAATAGGCACTAGCCTCATATATTGGCGTTGCTGTCAGAAGGCTAAGTATAACAGCTAATTTTTTCATGTTAAAAAAATGATTATATTATTTGTATGAAATTCTTGGAGAGAATATATCATGTAATGAAAGCAAGTACCATCATTGAATTATATGGAGCATATTTTAATTTTTGTAAAGGTTTTTCCTCAGAGTAGATTTGATGCTATAGAAAAGCTTTTAATAAATGGAGAAAATTTATCTGCTATTGTCAGAGTAACAGCTACACCAGAGAAAAATAAAGCTAACAAGGCTGTAGTTAAAATTCTTTCTAAACATTTTAAGATCAGTAAGTCATCATTTGATCTAATAAAGGGGGATACGTGCAGAAACAAAATTTTTCGTGTAAATAATGTTGATAGTAATTTTTTAAATCAATTTGAGGAAATAAAAGATGACATATGAGAAGCTGTTTTGTGATGCAATACAAAAAATAAAAGAAGAAAACAGATACAGGATCTTTACTTCTCTAAACTACAATTCATTTCCTATAGCTTATGCACCAACTCTCAAGAAAGAAGTTGTTGTTTGGTGTAGTAATAACTATCTTGGAATGAGTCAACATCCACAAGTCATCAAGGCATTATGTGATAGCGCTACATCTGTAGGTGTGAGTGCAGGTGGTACTAGGAATATCTCAGGAACACATGGCGCTGTAGATGAATTGGAGAAAGAGTTGGCAGACCTTCATAGTAAAGAAAAAGCTTTAGTTTTTACATCAGGATACGTTGCAAATCAGTCTGCAATAGGAGCTATAGGTAAGATAATGCCTGAGTGTATTATTTTTTCAGATGCAGATAACCACGCATCTATTATCCATGGGATTAGAGAGAGTAAGCTTCAGAAGGAAATCTTCAGACACAATGATATGGATCATCTTAGAGATCTCATATCAAAATACCCAAATGACAAACCAAAGCTAATCATCTTTGAATCGGTTTATTCAATGAGTGGAACAATTGCACCCTTCAAAGAAATTATTGCAATTTCAAAAGAATTTAATGCAATAACCTATGTTGATGAGGTCCATGCAGTTGGCATGTATGGATCTGAAGGGCAGGGCCTAGCATCAGTTTATGGATGTGATCAAGATATAGATATAATTCAAGGCACATTAGGTAAAGCTTATGGTGTTATAGGCGGGTATATAGCTGCTAAGGAGTACATAGTGGATGCGATAAGAAGCATTGCTCCTGGGTTTATTTTTACAACTACTCTTCCACCATGTATAGCTGCAGCTGCAACATCAAGCATCAGATACCTTAGGAGTAGCTCTGCTGAGAGAGATAAACATCAAGAGATTGTAAAAAAAACAAAGGAAAAATTGTATGCTTCAGGCATAAATATCATACAGAATAATACACATATAATACCAGTAATGATAGGAGATCCAGATATTTCTAAAAAGGTTTCAATAAGTTTATTGAATGATTATGGAATATATGTTCAAAACATTAATTACCCAACAGTGCCAAAGGGTAGGGAGAGGCTAAGGATCACCCCAACACCATTCCATACTGAGAAGATGTTGGAAGATTTGGTAAATGCACTTAAGCAGTTACTTCAGTAGAGATTATTTCCTTGAAAGGATCAAAAGCCTCTGTTGTAAGTGCTTCAGTATCAAAAGATGGCATATGATCAACATAACCAGTTTTAGGATCTGTAAGATTATGTGTTCCATCTCCATTTAGATGAATTCTATGATCATACTGATCTAGTTGTGCTTGGTGTTCAACTGAAACAACAATTGCTTTAGATGGTAATGATTCTTTAAGGGTTTTCATAACTAACCCTTTTGAGCTTGAACTGAATCCTGCAGAGCTCATACCTGAATCCAATCCATTAAATACTTCATCTATCAGCACAAGGACAGGACCAACTGAATTCTTTGCCATTGCGATTGCATTGTCATGAGATGAACCTTTAGATACTTGTTCATTATATATATCTAACATACCAGTTTCTTTCATGATTCTTACAATCAATCCAGTTAGAGCCATTTTCTTCTGCTGACCACCACTAGTTACTGAATATATATCTCCTTCGATCTCAAATAAACGAGATAGTAATCCTGTTTCAAGATATTCTTGTCCTTCTGCAGAATTTCTTGAGAATCCCTCCATCTTTAACATAAGTTCTTCGACTAATGTTTTGTATGAAACTCTTTCTGCCTCAGTTGTAACCATCGGGTATAGAATAGCCTCCATAATACTTACCATATAAGGGAAGTTATTGTTTTGAGTTAACATATAAATCTGAGGTCTCCCATCATCAGTTGTTTTAGGATAGAATGCATCACCTTTTATTTCAATTGCTTCAGCAAAATTAGGTAAACCACGGAGAGTACTCATGAGAGTAGTTTTACCGCAACCACTCTTACCTGTTAAAAGATACCACTCTCCACTCTTTAGGAATAAATTATCCATATGAAGCTTCTCAACACCATTAATTTTTATATCAAAATCCTTAAGATATATACCTTGCATTTGATCGTATAGATGACTTTTATAGCTTACATATGAAGTGTTTTGAACTGTCTCTAAAAACTTATATAATGAGGCTAATTTCCTTAAACTTGGTTCAAAACGTGTTACATCAGATAAACCTAATAAACTGGCTGAGAAGTTCATCTTCCCTATTAAAACATCAAGGTTTAGTACTCCAAACGCTTCAATAATTGAGGAAACACCAGAATCAAGGATAGAAGAGAAATATAATAGCCCAACCTTCAACTGACTTAATGCAAGTTCAGAATTTAACTCCTGTTGTTTGACTATTAATTCATGAGTTTTATTTGAATAATATGGCAAACCTGAACGTTCAACAATTGTCCTTGGATTGTTAGTTAAATTGGTTTTTATTTTTGAACCAGCTGTTTCATAGTCTTTCAACTGCATAATTTTATCAGTGTTATCCGATGCATTATAAAGCTCTCCAATAAGATTTCTTAAATTGAACAAAGGCAAGACTCCTTTATTTGAATTAAAGACATTATTAATGTTTATCATGCCAGAGTTTAAAAGCATTGTACTCAAAAGCATACCAGAGCTTTCAATGCTGATGCTATCAAGATCATGTACTGTATCCGAATATTTCTTTTCAGATGAGGTCTTTAATAATGATATTGGAGAATCAAGTATTGCAGCATTTTTTTCATGTATTTTTTGCAAACCTTTACTACTTATGGCAAGGCTTACAAAAATGTTACCTAATAATTTTAGAATTGGTTGTATTAATAATTTTAGAATTGGTTGTATTGGTGCGAGAGCTTCTTGTACAGCAGGTGTTTGATTTTCAAAAAATATGTCAGCCGATTTTTCAAAGATGGTTTGAGTAAAAATTGCAGTTTTTGGATTTACAGCACCATCAGTAATGTACTCAATCTCATCCATATTCTTATTGAGTTTAAGCTGCATATCCCTCATTGTTCCTATTAACCCTTTACTACCAGTAAAATATTCCTGTACATATTTTGTACCTAATAAAATAAGTCCTAGGGGTGAAATACCCCCTCTATGTGATGGAACACAATCGATTGCACATGCAATGTCCGTAAAGTAATGTTTGCTTGTAAAGCCACCCTGCATCAAAAAATCATCTATAACAGTTGTAATGCCATAAAGTACAGGTTTGTTTAGATCATCTGCTAAGTTGGGACTAAATTGATTAGATCCATCTCTGTATAATTTTGCAACACCACTCATCATGACAGACATTTGTAATCCATTAAGGAAAGGATTTTTGTATTCCTGTTGTGCTGCTTTATAGTTCAGATATTGTGAAAAAAAGCTTGTAGATATCTTAAATAATTCGTTTCTAGAGATCATGAATTTATTAGTTTTTGGTTGTTTAATGATTTTTTATCCCTGTTTTTATTCTCTAATAGAATTATTACAGTTTTATTAAAATGTCATGCAATTACTATAATTTTTTTATCTCCTCTTTATTTTTATGGATTAGCCTTTTCATAAATCTCTTGGTATAAACAAGAAAAAAATCAATGACTGTAGAAGTTATAACTTTTGGCTGTAGACTGAACGCTTATGAGAGTGAAGTTATCAAGAAAAAGGCTTCAGACAATGGTCTAGGAGATGTTTTCATAATCAATAGCTGCTCTGTTACAAGTGAGGCAGAAAGACAGTTAAGACAAGAAATTAGGCGACTGAAGAGGGGCAATCCTGAGAAGAAAATTGTTATTACTGGTTGTGCTGCACAAGTTAATCCTGACAAATATAATGCAATGTCAGAAGTATATGCAGTAATAGGTAATGTAGAAAAGCTGAACGATGATGCCTATGCAAAAATTGGAGAATCAATAGGAAAGCAACAAGAAAAAGCTGCAAAGATTGTAAGTGATATAATGGAGGAGAAATCTCTGCAGACAGCAATTGTTGAGAAATTCGATGGAAAGGTACGAGGATATCTTCAAGCACAGGCAGGATGTAATCACAGATGTACTTTTTGTATAATTCCTTATGGTAGAGGAAATAGTCGCAGCACACCATTTCAAGCAGTTTTTGAACAAGCTAAGAGTTTAGTTGAAAATGGTTATAAGGAACTTGTCATAACTGGTGTTGACATAACTGACTATGGACTTGATTTGCCAGGGAAACCAACTCTAGGGCAGCTAGTCAAAAGACTTTTAAAATATCTACCAGATCTACCTAGAATAAGATTGTCATCAATAGATGTTGCTGAAGTAGATAATGACCTGATGGATCTGATTGCTAATGAGCCAAGATTCATGCCTCATCTTCACTTGAGTCTTCAGGCTGGAGATAACATGATTCTAAAGAGAATGAAGAGAAGACATTCACGAGAGCAAATATTTGATTTTTGTAAAAAAGTTCTGGAATTACGTCCAAATGCAGCATTTGGAGCAGACATCATAGCTGGTTTCCCAACTGAAACTGATGAAATGTTTAAAAACACCTATGATTTATTGGAAGAAATTGGTAAGATCATTCATCTGCACATATTTCCTTATTCTGAAAGAGATGGTACTCCAGCAGCAAGGATGCCACAGGTTGATAAGAAAATCAGAAAGGAAAGAGCAGCAGAGCTAAGAAGATTAGGTAACAAGTTACTGCACAAACACATAGAGTCTCAAATTGGTAATGAGATAAGTGTTTTAGTTGAAAATGAGGGGCTTGGACGTTCGGAAGATTTTTGTGTTGTAAAACTTGATACTAGTGATTTAGGGGCTATATACAGGTGCTTTGTTAAGGGGTTTGATAAAGGAAAAATTATTGTATGAAATGATAAGATGACTGTTACTGATTTCATGTTTATTTTTGGAGGGATTGTAAAAACTCTGAAATATACAACAATTTCCTTGGTTCTTGGATGTATTTTTGCAATACCTATCTCTGTGATGCTAATATGTAGATTTAGGTTTGCATGTTGCATCGCAAAACTCTATATATCCGTTGTTACCAGCATACCTTTATTACTACAACTGAGCTTTTGCTACTTTGTTTTTCCTGAAATTACTGGTTTTGAACAATCAATCGTTGCAACATCTTTAGCTCTCTCTGTTTACACAAGTGCACAGGTTGCTTGTATTGTAAGGGATTCAATAAATTGTTTTGATAAAGGACAATATTATGCTGCAAAAGTTTTAGGAATAAAAAAGAGAGATATTATTGCTGATATAATTTTACCACAAGCAATAAAAGAAGTTGCCCCTAAGTTAGTAAATCAATCAGTTACTATCATTAAGGATTCAGCAATTATTGGATTTATAGGTGTTGCAGATTTAATGAGAAGATCTCAGATTATTGCTGTAAATGACAATAACTTTCTGATCCCAATTTGTGTAGCTGGATTAATTTACTACACATTGATTTTGTTTGTAAAATCTTTATATGCTCTAATTTCACAAAATAAATCATTATAAAGGCTTGAAGTTTGCTGCTACTTCGAGAGCTCTTCCAACACGTATGACCGACTCTTCATCAAAGTGTTTACCAATCACTTGTAAACCAAGTGGTAGACCATCTGTTAAAGTTGTGGGTACTGATATTGTAGGAAGCCCTGATAAGCTTGCAGGAATTGTGAAAATATCATTTAGATACATTTTTACTGGATCAGTTTGTTTCTCATTAACCCCAAATGCTGGGGAAGGTGTTGTAGGTGTAAGTATTGCATCGACTGACTCAAAAACCTTTATAAAGTCATTATATATGAGTCTTCTGATTTGTTGTGCCTTTACGTAATATGCACCATATGCTGCAGCAGATAAAACATATGTCCCAATGAGTAGTCTTCTTTTGACTTCTCGACCGAATCCAACGGCTCTTGTTTCGGATATCATGTCATGGACTTCTTGTCCTTCTCTTTCGACTCTTAGTCCATATCTAACACCATCATATCTTGCGAGGTTAGATGATGCTTCTGCTGGTGCTACTGTGTAGTATACAGGTAATGCATGTTTTGTGTTTGGAAGACTTATATCTACTATCTCAGCTCCTTGTGACTTTAGCCACTCCTTTCCTTGCTCCCAAGATCTCAGTATATCTTCGCTTATTCCATCTACATTGTATTCTTTAGGGATTCCAATTTTCATTCCTTTGACCCCTTTATCAACAATACCAGGCCAGTCTGGTGTTGAAACATTTGCTGATGTTGAGTCTTTTGGATCATATCCACAGATAGCTTGAAGAACTAATGTCGCATCGTGTACAGATCTAGCAAAGGTACCAGCTTGATCCAATGAACTTGAGAATGCTATCATCCCCCAGCGAGAACATCTTCCATATGTTGGTTTTATTCCTACGATTCCACAGAATGCAGCTGGTTGCCTTATAGAGCCTCCTGTATCACTTCCGAGTGACGCCATGCACATTTTCCCTGCCACTGCAGCAGCTGATCCGCCTGATGATCCACCAGGTACTAATTCATTCTCAGGACTTGATTTGGATCTCCAAGGATTTAAAACCTTTCCATAATAACTTGTCATGTTTGAAGAACCCATTGCGAACTCATCCATATTTGTTTTACCTATGCAAACTCCACCGTTCGCATACAGAAAAGATGTTACTGTTGATTCGTATTGCGGAATGAAATCCTTTAACATCTTTGAGCCACAAGTTGTTTGAACGCCTTCTGAGCAAAAAATATCCTTAACACCTATTGGTATACCCTCTATTATTCCTGCTGTGTTGTTCATTACTCTCTCATCAGATCTTTTTGCTTGCATCAATGCTATTTCTGGCGTTGTGACTATAAATGCATTTAATTGATCATTTTGAGCTGCTTCTATATGTGCAGAAGTCAATTCAACACATGATATTTCTTTTTTTTCTATAAGTTTCTTAGCTTCTACTATTGAAAGTTCTGTGAGTCTTGATGGCATTTGGTGTTTTTTTGTTTTATTGACTAGTGATACATTAAAACCTAAAAAATTGGAATATTTTTCAGATAGAATGTTTCTAAAAATCTTTAACTAAAAGGATATTTAAAAGTACATAAAAAGATGTTATAATGTCAACTATAGGGCGAACAAAAATCAATTCAAATGCAAACAGTAAGCATACACAAAAAAATCGGTGGAGAGAGTCTGGCAGAGTTTTTGAAGAATATATCTTCTGAGCCAGAACCTGAACCGCAGGGAAGTCAAGGTGAAACTATTGAATATGGCAGTCCTAAGAAAAAATTAGATTTATATCTTAAGGGAGCAAATTTTGACAGAGAAATCTTTGGAGATGATATGAGTATTGAAATCATATCAAATGCAATGATTTTAGAGAGGTTCAAAGTTGAAGCAATTGAGATGTTGGGGCAAAATGAAAATTTAACTGATGAACAAAGAAAAAAATATTAGCAGAAATTTTTGGAGAGGGCTCTGAGTACAAAAAGCTCTATGATAAATACTATCAGCCAGAAGGTCTTGTAAAGAGCGCACAAAAACTTCTAAAAGAAAAAAAGATTAAACCAATATTTGAAAATGTTGTTCCTCCTGGCTTGAGTTCTGCATCTTTTGACATTGCAAAGGATGTTTTTAAAAACATCAAGGATTTAAAAAAGGAAACAAATCTACAAGGTAATCATGACAGGAGCTTTGTTATTGCAACTACAGTTTTTGATAAGGAAGATCTAAATTTTACCATAATGGGCCTGTTAGCTTCTGATCCAAGGGAGCTTGGTGCGATGCTTGCTGTCATGGGAAATAAAGACAAAGAAGGTGAGATTCTGATGGAGAAGGATAAAAGGTTTAATATTGGAATGGGATCTATGAAAGGAGTCTTGAGCACAGCTGCTAGATGTTTGATTGTTCTTGCAATATGTGTTGCATTTCTATATTTAGCATCCACAGTTGCGACAGTAGGTGCTGCTTTTGCTGCAGGGAGTTTTGCAGTTAATAGCTCTACTCTCTTAAGCGCTACAGCTTGTTTAGTTGTAGGTTTAAAAGGATTTGATCACGTAAGAACCACTGTAGAAAAAGAAAATTACCTTACAAGAGATGTTACAACATCAAGCGTCAATACAAATGCTGCTGGCTCAGGAATATCAACTGATGATTTGTACAAGTTTATAGTTGCACCTATAACTAAAGGTTCGCTCAAGGATAAAAAATCATATTCTAAGAGTCCTTTTGAGCAAAAACTTCTTAGGATTCAAACTGCAATCGGAGAGAATAAAAGACTTAATAATGAACTTAATGAGTCTGAGCATGAAAAAATGGAGGAAATAATTCCTAAAAAGAAATATTTAGAAGCCCTTAAAAGCTTTGGAATACTAGTTAAAGGATTAGAAAAATCAAGATAATTGACAGAGAATGATAAATTATTTAAAATACAATTTGCAAATTTCTCAACTGTCATAAATGACCAAAAAAAAAGTACTCAAACCAAGAAATGTAACAAAGTTCAACGTACCATGTGCTTTTGGTGGTAAGACATCTGAGGTTGCAATATTCATAGGTGCTCCTGAGACGAAACACAATCCGATATACTTTCAAGCCAAATTTATACAAGATGTCCGTGGTGGTGTGATTCCTCAAAGTGTCTTTGATAGCCTTGACAAGCTTCAGAAATTGGCAATAGAGAACGGTGTGCCGTTTGAGGAGTTATGTCGTTATGCTCTGAATTCAATGGAAGAAACTCAATCAATCGAAGGTGAATCAAAACCTGAAGAAAAAATCTGATGATTAGATTATTTTTTATAATTATACTTCTTCTTGCACCTTCTTTAGTATCAGCTACAGATCAGAAAGTTGGTCAGGTGACAGGTTTGCCAATTCCGAGATTTGTCGTTATAAAATCAAGGGATGTAAATATGAGATCTGGACCAGGAGTGACTTATCAGAGTAAGATTAACTATAAGTGCATCTTTACTCCAGTCGAAGTAAAATCTGAATTTGATAACTGGAGATTAGTAAAGGACTCCAACGGAAATGAAGGTTGGATTCATGAAGCGATGCTGGATGGTAGAAGATATGTGCAGATTCTGAATAATGAGACATTAATTTTTAGATTGCCAGATCCAAGATCACAACCAATTGCAAGGGTTGAAAAGGGAGCAATAGGAAAACTAGTCAGCTGCAAAAATGATTGGTGTCAAATATCATTTGGAAGGTCATACAAAGGATGGGTAAATAAAAACAGTCTTTGGGGAGTATATAGCTATGAGTAAATATACATGATATAATTCATCTTTTTAATTGATCGGAATTCTTATGAATAGCATTGATATAGCAGTCATCACTATCTGCATCCTATCAACTCTTGTAGGGTTTGTACGAGGATTCATTGCATCAGTTTTCAGTACTGCTGGTTGGATCTTAGCAATAGTTGGAAACCATTACTTATTCGATTATATTGAGCCGTTTCTTGATGCGAGGTTTCAATCAAAGATCTTAACATTTTTAGTTGGATATGTTGGTGGATTAGTCATCTTATTGTTTAGTTTCTCAATCATAAACTTCTTACTGCTTGCTGCAATAAGTGCCTTTAGAACAGGTCTAATTGATAGGTTCTTTGGTAGTTGCTTCGGATTTATGAGGGGGATATTGGTTGTGGTAGTTGTATTCTTGTGTTTCGATACAGGTATAGCTGCACTCTCTGGAGAGCAAGTGAAGTCCAATGCTTTACCTGATGTATTAATTGAAGCAAAAACATTGCCATGGATGAAGAAAGGTGAGATACTTCTGATAGATCAACTACCAGATACCTTTAAGATAAGATTAAACATTTCAAATAAGTCTGACGAGAGAATTTCAGACATGACTTTACTAAACATAGTGAGGAAGCTCAGCACATATGTTTCACGAGATGAGTTGGAAAAAATAAATGATGAAGTGGAAAAAAATGATAAATATATCTCAAAGAGGCAGGTGCTAATTGCAAAGGTCAAAGAGTTATGGAAATTTTACAATAAAAAATCTGGTGAGAAGATTTCTGTTGACGAAATGGAAGCAATCAAATCAATAGTTTCTTAGTGATATTATGTTTGGGAAAAATCTAAAATTAAAACCAGATCACAAAGACAGTAATATTCTAAAAGTCACAAATATCTTTGGTACTTTTCAAGGAGAAGGACCTTACACAGGATATCCATCGATCTTTATAAGACTCAGTGGATGTAATCTTGCATGCAGTTTTTGTGATACAGAATTTGATGAATATGAAGAGCTTTCTGTTGATGAAATAATTCATATAGGGAATGAGAAATTTCAAGGATTTTGTAAAACAGAAGCTTCCACAAAACCTCTCATAGTTATAACTGGAGGGGAGCCAATGAGACAAAACATAAGTATTCTTTGTAAAAAACTTTTAGATCGTGGACACATTATCCAGATAGAATCCAATGGTACAATAATCTCTCCCGATCTCCCAAGTGAAGTAAAGATAGTTTGTTCTCCAAAGTTTTCTAATGGGAAATATCACAGAATTAGAGATGATATCCTGGAGAGAGCAATTGCAATAAAATTCATTGTTTCTGAAGATAATCCTGAGTATTCTGACATATTTGATGTAGGGCAAAAAGACTTTAATCTGCCTGTGTATATCCAGCCTATGGATGAGTACGATCCTGAAAAAAATGAGAAAAACCTTGCCCTCGCTATGAAGCTTGCAATGAAACATGGAGGGATCTTATCATTACAGATTCATAAAATGATTGGCATTGAATGAAGGTTTTCTCTTGATTATGTCGCAAATGAATAGTAGAGATTTATTAGATATCATACATATTTTTCAAATTTTAATGAACAAGAAAAAGAGTACTTGTATGTTGGTTTGCATTGCAGCACTGACTGGATGTGATGTAATGTCTGACAAGCTTGAGGAGGTTGGCAGAGTACCTCAACTAAGCAAAATGAATGTATATGAAGAACCATTCTATCCGATTCATGAGCAAGTTGAGTTAAGATCAAAGCTAAGTGAACTAGGATATGAAAACGGTTATAAGTATGACAAAGAAGGCAAAGCTAAACAGCAACAAGCAATGGGTGGATCACCAAACAGTCTTTGGAAAAATGGCTCAAGATCATTCTTTAAACCTTATGCGGTCGGAGATGTTCTATCTGTTGTTGTGCAGATAGCTGATCAGGCAAAGCTCGATAACAAAACTCAGAAGGCACGAAACTCAGGCACTGCTGTCAAAGCTCCTTCAATACTTGGAATAGAAACAGCAATGGGTAAAATTGTCCCAGATATGAATAATCTAGTTGATTTGAAATCAAATGATGCAGCTGCTGGCAGTGGAAAAGTCGACAGAAAAGAAACAGTCCAGACAACAATTGCTGTTACAGTAATAAAAATCCTTCCTAGTGGGAATTTGATTGTTAAAGGAACTCAAGAAGTGAGAGTTAACTTTGACATAAGAGAAGTATCAATAGAAGGCATTGTGAGACCAGAAGATATCTCAATGGATAATAAGGTCAATCTCGAGCAGATCGCTGAAGCGAGAGCCTCATATGGTGGACGCGGACATATCTTTGATTATCAGCAAGCACCATATGGTAAGCAGGTTCTCGACATAATTAACCCATTCTAGAGATGGTATGGGTTGTCAAGAAGTTTGGAGGAACTTCTGTTGGGAACGTTGAGAGGATAAAGCGAGTAGCAAAGATAGTTTCTGATAGCAACGAAAAGACTATCATTGTTGTCTCAGCAATGGCAGGGGTCACAAACGAATTAGTCGCATATACAAAAGATGTTCATACAATATCAAAATCTGATGAGATCTCTGAGTATGACACAGTTGTTTCAGCAGGTGAGCAAATCACAGTAGGATTAGTCGCATTAGCACTCAATGGATTAGGGTTAAAGGCAAGATCATATTTAGGCTGGCAAGTCCCAATAAATACAAGTGAAGAATTCTCGAGAGCAAAAATCATTCAAATTCAAATAGACAATATCATGAGGGATTTAGATGATGGTGTCATACCTGTTGTTGCTGGATTCCAAGGAGTTCATAATGGAAGGATTACAACCCTCGGACGGGGTGGTTCAGATACAACTGCTGTAGCTTTAGCAGTTTCTGTAAATGCCTCAAGGTGTGATATATACACTGACGTTGATGGTGTATTTACAGCTGATCCTCGCATTGTAACAAAAGCCAGAAAAATAAATGAAATAGATTATGAGTCAGTATTGGAAATGGCTAGTTGTGGTGCTAAGGTCATCCATCCCCGAGCTGTAGAGATAGCTATGAAAAACAAACTTGATGTTAGGGTTTTAAATACTTTCTCAAATGATTCTGGAACAAAGATCACAAAAAGAAACCATATGGAAGAAACAATTATTACTGGGATAGCAACAAAGAGAGATTTAGTAATGGTCACATTGCTCAAAATGGAAAATTCCTACATAAGCAGTATTTTTGAAGAGATTCTTAAGGCAGGGATCATAGTTGAATCAGTTAATCAATCAAACCTATCATTTGCAGATGAAAACAAAGTCGTATGTGACTATACATTAATATTTGGCAGTGAGTTCCTAGAACGAGTCGTAAAATTACTTCAGGGATATCATCAGCTTGCAATTAGGGAAAAGCTGACGAAGATATCAATAATTGGAATTGGAGTGAAGAATGATGCTTCAGTACTCAATAAAGTAATTGATACAGTAAAAAACATAGAGCTGATTGGAATGCAAGTCCTAGAAACTCAGATCTCACTTCTAATAGAGCAAGTATTTGCAGACCAAGTTGTCAGAAATCTTCATTCTGAATTGGGACTAGACACAAAGTCTTTTGAAGGATAAAATTGACGTTAAAGCTTAAAATCTTAATACAAAAACTTTTTTAATATGAAAAAATTTGGGATTGCAATCGTTTTGGCCTTAGTGTTGTCTGGATGTGGTGTTAAGGACCCATCGTTTTATGATCTAAAGAGTCCTTGTGTTAGCATTGGCTCTGATGTATCTGAAAATGATCCATGCATCAGAACATCTCCGATGCTGAATGAATTCTATCAGGATCAAGTTAGCCTTATTTCTTAAGAGCTAACATATTGTTTTTCATCATACTCCCATACTGCGAGGTAAGCATGTGAGATTGGATCTGCTGGAAAATATCAAGGATTACATTCACCACAATCAAAATGCTTGTACCACCTAAATACATCGGAACTGCATACTGTGACATCAGAATCTCTGGCATGATACATATAAATGAAACATATGTTGCACCTATACATGTAAGTCTTGTAAGTATCTGATCTATATACTCAGCTGTATTTTTTCCAGGTCTTTTGTTTTGTACAATCGCTCCAGCTTTTCTAAGGTTTTCAGCTGTCTCTTCAGGATTAAATAAAGCTGATGTATAGAAGAAACTGAAAATAAAGATCAAGAATACATAAAGAATTATAAAGAGCAACTTTCCATGTCCGAGTTGTAGAAGGATTGTATAGAGCCATGAGTCAGGGTCAACATCATCACCAACTATTGTTATGATTGTTGTTGGAAATAGAAGCAATGCACTTGCAAAAATCGGAGCCAAAACCCCAGATGTATTTAACTTTAAAGGAATGTATGTGCTGTTTCCACCATACATCTTTCTTCCTATAACTCTCTTTGGATAGTGTACGCTAACCTTTCTGAATGCTTTTTCAACAAAAATTACAAGAGATACTGTTGCTACTGCTAGAATTACTATTAAGAGGGTTGTGCCAGTTGATATTGTACCTGACCTACCCATTTCAAACAGAGTTGCCAATGCTGAAGGTAATCCAGCAACAATTCCTGTAAAAATTAAAAGTGAGCTCCCGTTACCTATCCCATACAAGCTTATCTGGTCTGTTAGCCACATCACAAACACAGTGCCACCAACCATGCTTATGGTCGCGACAGCTACGAAGATTGGTCCAGACATCAGAACAACTGGATGACCATTAACATCTAAGCTTGTTGCACCAACTGCTATCCCATAGCCTTGGAATGCAGATAAAACTATTGCAAAATATCTTGTGTACTTTGCTATTTTCTGCCTACCAATCTCACCATCTTTCTTCAAATTAGCTAATTCTTTTGAAATAACTGTGAGGAGCTGCATGACGATCGATGCTGTAATGTATGGCATGATGTTCAATGAGAAGATAGACAGACGCCCTAGAGCACCTCCTGTAAACATATTAAAAACTCCTAGAAGACCACCTGAGTTTGTTTTTGTTATCTCTGCAAGAACTGCTCCATCTATTCCTGGAAGAGGAATATGAGTGCCCAATCTGAAAATTAGCAGTGCAAAAATCACAAATAAGATTTTGTTAAACAGACTACTGTTACTTATGTTCTTTTTCTTGACCATTATTGAATCTTTTTGCTTCTTTATTGAATTGAAAAATTTGCTATGTATAATTTAAACGTAAAATACATAATAAAACCACAAAATTATATAGCATACATGATCACATGTTCAAAATGTAACACAAGTTTTCCCATAGAAATGCAAAAGATTTCAAAAGAGTCTACTTTGCCTTGTGTAAGCTGTGGTAATCCATGTGTAGTAAAATTACTTGATTTACAAAATATTGAGGTTTCTTCACATACAACAAATCCAGTTAGTGGATTCGGTGAAATAAATCTTCATGAGATCAATAAATTACAGCCTTCAGAAGAAAAGGAAACGATATATGTACAAAAACAAACATCAGACAATGGTTTCGCAATAAAGAAGCATTTTGTAATTACCACTGTTATTCTAAAGATATTTCTAATAGCTTTTATATTTGGGATTGCACAGATACAGTTCATAGATTCAAGATTCCCATCCCTTGCAAGGCTATATAATCTAATAAATGTTTTCCCGAGAAAGACAGTGGTGATTTCGAATGTGAAAGTAGTTGATGATAAATCTAATTTAGAATTTTATTTAAACATTAGCAATCATTCAGATAAAACTGAGCTTGTAAGTGATGTTGTGATTGTCGTTTACGATATATTTCATAATCCAATATCGGTTTTTGAGAAGAGACCACATTTATTGATAAAACCAAATTCAGATTTCGAAATGCTCTTCAATGTTTCTAACTTAAAAGAAGAGGCAAAATATGTATCAATTTTCATGAATGGAAAAATGCAGGTTGACAGCAATGATCTAAAAAAGTTGTTAAACTAAAAAGATATTGCAAAAAAACATCGTCTTTGATAGAAATTTTATTTGTTCACAATAACAAATAAAAAAATAGGAAAATGGAGGAAATACAATCTAATGAACAAACACCATCAGCACCAAAACCTGCAGGTGGAAGTGATGCAACTCCTGAGACACAGGTTTCTTCTGATGGTCAAAGCTCTGATGAGTCACCAGTAGTTGAAGCAATAGAAGACTTAGCAAGCAGCGCTATGAACATAGTGACTGATGTTATAGTATCTGTTACTGATGCCTTAGGTTTAATACCAGATATTGAGACAGGTAATATACCAAGAGGTATACAAGATGGAAAAAAAGTTATTCAAGACATTGAAGCAGATGCTCAAGATATCGAAGAGATAATCAATAAATTTAAAGCGATTCAAAGAGCTACATCTGAGGAATTACAAACCCCTGAATTTAAAAACTTGACACACAGTGTAGGACAATTTTTTACTGATGTTGAAAATTTTGTTGTTACTGTGAAAGACGAATTCACGAATAAAGACTTTCAGGATATACCAAAGACATTTGCCGAAGGTGTGGAAAAAGCAGGTGCAGAACTCCAAAATTCATTTAACTCTGCACAAGAGGTTATAAAGGATTTTGGTGAGAAATTAAAGCATGAGGCACAAAAATCACATGATGCCCCACCAGCCCCACCAGCAACAGGTAGTAATCAAATACCTGACAATGTAAAGAATGCTGCAGCAGGACTAATGAATAAAGCCACTCATGCGACAACAGATATTGCTCAAGGAGCAAGTGAAGCAATAGGTGAATCCATGAATAAAATTGGCAGTGTTCTTGGAAAATAAAATTGTAACTGAATTATTTTCCGTTTATAATTCAGTTTATAAATCATTTCCTTTCTTCAAGTGTCAATACAAAGTAGATACAGCAACATAGTTTGCTATTTTGACCCAGACTCAGAGATTTCAGCAAGGACTTTTGCTGAAATCTCTAGGCATTACCCAATGATAGGCTCTGTTCATTGGACAAACAATAAAAATAATCAAAAGATTTTTAGTCCAGATAAAAAACAACTGATCATAACACTTGGTGGAGATGGAATGATGCTGCGAGCACTGCATGAGTTCGCAAATGATAATGTTGATGTTTATGGAATAAATCTTGGATCAGTTGGATTTCTACTGAATAATTGTGATCTAAAGAATTTACTACAAAAAATAGACTCAGCAGTTGTCACTAAACTATCTCCTCTTGAGATGAAAGCTAGGACAACAGATGGAAAAATTTTTTCAGCAATAGCATTCAATGAGGTATCACTTCTGAGGGAGACATCCCAAACTGCAAAGATGTCAATTAATGTCAATGGTAAAGTTAGATTGAGTGAGATGTCAGGTGATGGAATAATGGTTTCAACACCAGCAGGTAGTACTGCATACAACGCAGCTGCACATGGTCCGATAGTACCACTTAATGCAAACGTACTTTTACTTACACCAATTAATCCATTCAGACCAAGACGCTTAGGAAGTATTCTCCTACCTAGAAATAGTATCGTTTCATTAACTGTTTTAGAAGCATCAAAGAGGCCTGTTAATGCTTTTGCTGATTCATCTGAAATAAAAAATGTAGAAGTTGTTCAAGTTTATGAAAGAAGTGATATAAAGATGTCTGTACTATTTGATAAAGATTTATCCCTTGATGAACGAATTCTAAAGGAACAATTTACAACATAATGACAGAAGATAAAAAAATATATTTTGATCTTAATCTCCTAGAGATGGCTCTTACTAAAGTAATAGAGGTGCTTAATCTTGAATCTGAAATTTTGCGTTCAAATCTTAATGTTGATCCACAACAACTCAATATGATATGTGATCAAAAGGAAGATATAATGAACTTTATTGATTGGCATATTCCCATCATTGTTAGATATATAAAAGTTCATAAAGATGCTATGGATGATATTGATGATCTCAAGAATCTTGCTGTGAGGGCTAGTATGATGAACAAAGAACTACATGATTCATTAAAAAATAAATTGCCCTTCGATAACAAAAATGTAATTGGTAATGACAAGAGATCATCCATCACAATAATTCATACAGAAGAAGAATCAAAGGAAGTATTAGAAGTTATTTTTACAAATGATTCAGAAGATATGCCAAAAATAATCTCATCTTTACTAAAAGAAATGATGATATCTCTAGAAATAAATTTCAATAAAATCTCTGCAAGGAAGAAATTAAATGATCAGATTTTAGATGAGGTTGGAAAAAAGATTGCAGCTGATAAAAAACAGAAAGAAAGTTATAATCCAACAACTAGAAAAAAAAGTCCACATTCTAGTAACGATACTCATTTAATACTAAATCAAGATTGTTAAAAAATGCCAGATAAACCAAATATGGTAGTTTTCAGAGCACCAGAAAACGACAAATTTAGAAATTTCGGATACAGAAAAGAGAACACAGTTATAGATACAATTGTTATCCATTACACAGTATGTGATTTTACTAAATCATATACAATATTAACAATGCCAAGGAATGTTAGTGCACATTATCTTATAGATCGTGATGGTGAGATCTTTAGCTTAGTTGATGAAAAACATGTGGCATGGCATGCAGGGCTTAGCAATTGGTTAGACAAAGAATCTGTAAATGAATTCTCAATAGGAATTGAACTTGTAAATAGTGGTAGCAATCAAAGAGTGGATTCTTCTGGAAAGCTCTTATGGGATGAGAAAGATATCTTTCCTGAAGTTCAAATGACATCTTTATCCCAGTTGATTGGTTATATAAAATCTGAGAATCCACAAATAGAAGATAGAAAAATCATAGGACATAGTGACATTACTGCTTGGAATGGGAGAAGAGTTGATCCAGGTATTGCTTTTGATTGGAAGGGATTAGCTAAGAACGGAGAAGGACATGGCTTATATCCTAAATGTGATACATCAGGACTATCTGGTGAAGTCTTATACAAATTCGGGGATAGTGGTGAAAAGATAACTGAATTACAGAAGAACCTCAATAGATATGGATATAAAATAAATATTGCAGGCTCGTTTGATGATGAGACGCAAAATGTTGTCAGAGCTTTCAATATGCACTTCCATACTGATACAGAAAATTACTATGAGTGTTGGGATAATATATCTGAAGCAAGGTTAAATGATTTATTAACTCAGATATAAGCATCTAGCTCTGTACAAGCAATATATGTTATGATATATTCAGTTTCAAATGTGCCGAATTAGCTCAGTGGCAGAGCAACCGCCTTGTAAGCGGTAGGTCATCTGTTCAAATCAGATATTCGGCACCACTCAGGCCATATATCTCACTCTCTCAGATACTTCTTTTATAACTTGAGAATTCAATGATTTCTTCCATTTTTTCATCCATGTTAGGACTTCTTCATAAGTTGCATCAGGAGTTGAGTTTCTTGCTATAAAAACAACTGAAACACCTGATGGCTCAATTGCAGAAAACGCAGCCCTTATGAGTCTTTTTGCTCTATTTCTGTTGACTGCAGATCCTACTTTTCTACTTGCAATTATACCTAGTTTTGCTGAATTATCTTTTTCTTTTAATGAAAAGACTATGAAGATTGGTGTAATAAATTTTACACCACCTGTTGTGACTTTTTTGAATTCAGATGAGCATTTAATGCTGTCCCACGACAGTTTCCTCATCTTTTTATGCTGACAGGACTTTTCTTCCTTTAGCTCTTCTGTTGTTAATGACTCTTCTGCCACCAACTGTTGACATTCTTGATCTGAAACCATGACGGCGTTTTCTAACCAACTTACTTGGTTGATATGTTCTTTTTGTAGACATATTATGTTTTTCTCTTAATAATTTTCGAACAACTATACCATAGCATTTACAATATTCAATGTTGTTAATGATGGCAGATGATTGAGTCGTGGCGACCCCTACGGGATTCGAACCCGTGTTACCACCGTGAAAGGGTGGTGTCCTAACCACTAGACGAAGGGGTCATCAGAAAGAAATTATAACAGATTTTTTTTCCATTGCAACTTTGGTCAGAGTGAAATAAGGTTTTAATAAGATCTTAATAATTTGAGTGTATAAAATTCAATAATAAAGTCTAAAAAGTGAGAAATAAAAAATGGAAAGAAAGATTCTGATTTCAAATGAGCAAAGGTATTATCCTTCTCAATTTCTTTTGTTTATCAGTAGAATTGCAAGTTATAAATGGTTTACGAATCTTTACATTCGTTTTATACCCCCCCTCATCTGATCAAGAAAAAATTTTAAGCCCGATTTCAAAATTTCTATTTCCAGTTGTCAATTTATTTAATCTTTCGATGATAATTGCTGATAGAAATAATTTTTATGAAAGAGCAGAAAATATATCAGAGTTCATACAGCCTATACTGAAAAATGGAGATGAGTTTTCAAAGATAGAAGCAAGCTACGGCTTTACTACGTTAGGACTTCAAAGTGTTTTAGGTCTAACTGTCAGTGTGATTGAATTATGTGGGAAAAAGCAAATAGCAACTTTTATAAATTCTGAATTCAGAGGAGTAATTAATAACATTCTTAAGCATTTTGAATATAATCAGATAGATGAATTCTCCAATATCAAAAGTAAAATTGAGAAATTTGAAAGCTATGCCAATTATGCGATATGGGGAATTGGTGCTCTAAGTGTGCTTTTCGGACAAGATTCTGCAAGAGTTTATGCTGTTTATAAAACACCTATATCACATCCAGAGCTCGAATTGCCTGTATTAGAACCAGCAGTTACCAAACCAATCACAAATGATTCTGTAATCGTAGACAATGAAGAGGATAATAATGATGATGCAAAGATCGCAGAGGATATATGTCAAGATTTTCAGAATGTAATTGAGGATAATAATTTAGGATTGGTACTGTCATTGGAATAAAGATTGTGATAGGATTAATTTAGATGATTAGATTCTCTTATCTGCATACAGATCATCAGAATCTCGATAACTAAAAAACTTATTTAATGACAGATAGAGCAGATGCTTTACAAGCCGCCTGCAGCCAAATTGAGAAATCATATGGTAAGGGCTCAATAATGAAATTAGGCAGCAAACCAGCTGTTGATATACAAGCTATTCCTACTGGCTCAATTGCACTTGATATAGCATTAGGTGTTGGTGGATTTCCTCGCGGGAGGGTAATAGAAATATATGGACCAGAGAGCTCAGGAAAAACAACAATTGCACTTCATGCAATAGCTGAAGCACAGAAGCAAGGTGGTAATGCTGCCTTCATAGATGCTGAACACGCATTAGATCCAAGCTATGCAAAAAAATTAGGAGTAAACATAGATAATCTTTTGATTTCACAGCCAGATAATGGAGAGCAGGCACTGGAAATAACAGATAGCCTTGTTAGATCTGGAGCTATAGACATAATCATTGTTGATAGTGTTGCTGCCCTCGTTCCAAAGGCTGAGATAGAAGGAGATATGGGTGATAGTCACGTTGGTCTACAAGCAAGACTTATGAGTCAGGCTCTCAGGAAGTTAACAGCGAACGTTGCAAAATACAATTGCGTTCTGATCTTTATTAACCAAATCAGAATGAAGATTGGTGTGATGTTTGGAAGTCCTGAAACAACAACAGGTGGTAATGCCTTGAAATTCTATGCTTCAATCAGACTTGACATAAGAAGAACTGGAGCAATAAAAAACAAGGAGGAGACGGTTGGTAATGAAACCCGTGTTAAGGTTATAAAAAATAAAGTAGCACCTCCGTTCAGAACAGCAGACTTTGAAATTATGTATGGAGAAGGAGTCTCAAGAGTTGGTGAGATAGTTGATATAGGTGTTACACATAACATTATAGACAAGTCAGGTGCATGGTTCTCATACAATGATCAGAAGATTGGTCAAGGTAAAGAGAATGTCAAAAAATATCTCAAAGAAAATCCAGCTGTTGCAGATGAGATAATAGCAAAAATAAAAAATATAACTAATTTGACGTCTCAAAATCCAGCTGAGAGCGAGCAGTGATGTTGAGAATAAATTAGTTATATGATATCAGTTGTGTATTCGTTCAAAGAATTCATAACTGTTGTTCGTGCCAAAGCAAATATTTTTTTTCTCTGTAGAAAACACCGAAGATTTTGATGGTCTTAGTATAGAAAAAAGGAAAACTCTACTTGGAAATAAAGGTGCTAATCTTGCTGAAATGTGTTCTTTTGGAATACCTGTACCACCTGGCTTCATACTTAGTACCGACCTCTGTGAGACTCATAATCAATCAAAGATTCAGATGAATGAATACATTGAAAGATTAGAAAAAACTACAGGTAAAACCTTCGGATCAGCAACAAACCCTCTTTTACTATCAGTTAGATCTGGGGCAATTGTCTCAATGCCTGGTATGATGGACACAGTTCTAAACATAGGATTGAATGATGAGACAGTTGAGGGATTAGCTAAAAATACAAATAATCCTGTCTTTGCATACGATAGCTACAGAAGGCTTATCCAAATGTATAGCAGTGTTGTTTTAGGTGTTAGTGATGAAAAGTTTGATCAGATTCTTTCAAGGAATGGTGCAGAAGCAAATTCTTCGATTGATATAATACAAAATATAATAAAAGAATTTAAGGAAATAGTTCTTGATGTAACGGGACATGAATTTCCGCGAGATGTTCACGAGCAGCTTAATTCAAGTGTTGAAGCTGTATTTCATTCATGGAACTCTGAAAGAGCAAAAGTCTATCGAGAAAAAAACTCTATTGATCACAACCTATCGACTGCTGCAACAGTTCAGACAATGGTATTTGGAAATATGGATGATAATAGTTGTACAGGTGTTCTCTTTACAAGAAATCCTATGTCCGGTGAAAGAACTTTATTTGGTGAATTTCTACCAAGAGCACAGGGTGAAGATGTTGTATCTGGGTTTGTAAATACATACCCAATGACAAGACTTGATGCTGAGAGAATTGGTGTAGATCCTGAGATATCCATGGAATCCTCGAGACAATCTGTGTTTAAAGAACTGAATAATACAGCTAAAAAACTTGAAGAACATTACCGTGAAATGCAAGACATAGAGTTTACAGTACAAGAAGGAAAGCTGTGGATTTTACAAACTAGAAATGGAAAGAGAAGTGCAACTGCTGCTGCAAAGATAGCAGTTGATATGGTAAATGAAGGACTGAAGTCTGAAGAGGATGCACTGAAATCAATAGATATAAATATTATAGAACAAAGTATCCATAAGCAGCTTATTGTTACTGACAGCGACAAAGTTATTTCTAAGGGATTAGCAGCATCACCGGGTGCAGCAGCAGGAATAGTTGCTTTAACACCTCAGAGAGCTGAAGCGCTTGCAAAAAGCTCTCCAGTGATTTTAATCAGGAATGAGACAAATCCTGAGGACATAGCTGGTATGTATGCTGCAGAAGGTATCTTGACTGGCAGAGGAGGTGTTACGTCGCATGCTGCTGTTGTTGCGCGTGGCATAGGAAAGCCTTGCATTTGTAGTGTTGAAAGCTTTGTAATGTCTGATGACAGCTGCGTTGTAATAAACGGTACAATATTCAATGAAGGTGATTCAATAACAATCAATGGGTCAACTGGCGAAGTCTTTGCTGGACAGCTGCCCATGTCTGCATCAAAGATTTCAGATGATCTCTTAAAAATCATTTCATGGGCAAAGAAACACAAGAAGATCTCAGTTCTAGCAAATGCAGAGACCGCAGAAGATGTAAGAAATGCGATTCTATTTGGTGCGGAAGGAGTTGGTTTATGTAGAACAGAGCATATGTTTTTTTCAAATGACAGGATTAATGATGTCAGAAGTATGATTCTAGCGAGTGACATACAACAGAGAAAACATTTCCTCGAGAGGATCACAAAGTATCAAAAAGATGATTTCAAGCAATTATTTGAAATCCTTGATGGGAAACCTATATGCATAAGATTACTAGATCCTCCTCTGCATGAGTTCTTGCCTCAAACAGATAATGATGTAAAGAACTTCTGTGATGCTACACAAAATGATTTTGAATATGTAAAAAATGTTGTAAAGTCATTACATGAATACAATCCTATGCTTGGACATAGAGGCAGTAGATTAGCGGTGACATTCCCAGAGATATATGAGTCACAAGCAACTGCAATCTTTGAGGCAATGATTGAGTATAGAGTAGAAAAAAATAAGGAAGCAAACGTTGAAATAATGATTCCATTAATATTTTGCGAAAATGAATTGATATTTATAAAAAATATAATAGAAAATGTTAGAAGAGAGTTTGCTGCTAAGAATTGTATAGAGTACAAGTTTGGTGCTATGATTGAGTTACCAAGGATGGCTCTGAATGCTGATAAAATCTGTGATCATGTAGATTTCATAAGCTTTGGAACAAATGATTTAACTCAAACAACATTTGGTATATCTCGTGATGATAGCAGTAAGTTCCTGAATGAATATAGTAAATCTGGAATTATTGATAAGGATCCATTTATTTCAATTGATAAAGATGGTGTTGGCGAATTGATAAAAATAGCGATTACAAAAATAAGAGCCAAAACATCAAATATCAAACTAGGGGTTTGTGGTGAGCATGGTGGTGATGAGGAATCAATAGAATTCTTTTACGATATGGGTTTTGATTATGTATCTTGTTCTCCTTATAGAGTGCCAGTAGCAAGATTAAAAGCAAGTAAAATATAAACAAAATTAACTTTAAAAATAAAAAATGTCTTTTTCTTTTGATTTTAACAATGAATTGCAGCCAAAAATAGTAGTGTTTGGAGTGGGAGGCGCTGGTGGTAATGCAGTCAACAACATGATTGGAGCTGGCTTAGATGGAGTTGAATTCTGGGTTGCTAACACTGATGCACAAGCACTTAACAAATCTCTAGCACCTAATAAAATACAACTTGGTGTTGGATCAACAATGGGGCTTGGAGCTGGATCTAACCCTGAAGTTGGTTCTAGAGCTGCAAAGGAATCCATGGAGCAGATTGAAGCAGCACTCGATGGATGTCACATGGTTTTTATAACAGCTGGAATGGGTGGTGGTACTGGTACTGGTGCTGCTCCTGTGATAGCTGGACTTGCAAAGGAAAAAGGTATACTAACCGTTGGTGTTGTAACAAAGCCATTCCACTTCGAAGGCGCTAGAAGGATGAAGATTAGCGAGATGGGTCTTGAAGCAATGTCACAAAACATCGATACTCTGATAGTTATCCCAAATCAGAATCTATTCCATCTTGCAACTGAGAAGACTACATTCGCTGATGCCTTTATGATGGCAGACAAAATCCTAGATTCTGGGGTCCGTGGCATAAGTGAGTTAATAACAACACCTGGTGCAATCAACCTTGACTTTGCAGACATCAGAACTGTAATGAGTGAGATGGGTAAAGCTATGATGTGTACCGGTGAGGCAGAAGGTGAAAACAGAGCTATCAAAGCTGCTGAAGCTGCAATATCCAACCCTCTTCTTGATAGCGCTTCAATGAAAGGTGCAAAGGGTGTTTTGATTAATATTACTGGATCTGCAAACATGACTCTATATGAAGTTGATGAAGCTGCAAACAGAATAAGAGAAGAGGCTGATCCTAATGCGAATATAATCTTTGGCTCTGCATTCAATCAAGACCTTGGAGATAAAATCAGAGTATCAGTCGTGGCAACTGGTTTGGATAATCACTATAATAACGCTAAGACAAATCCACAAGCTATTGATAGTTCAAAACTACCACAATACAGTATACCTATAACAATAGATCAAAAGAGTGGATTTGAAGTTAAAAAACAAGATACGTCTTTTTTGAATAAAGATAACTTAAAAGACAACCCTGAGAAACCACCATTTATACCAGCGCAGCCTCAGAAAGTTGAGATGTACAAAGAGAATTTCTCACAAACACAAAGTGAAGTTCAAACTCCACAAGAAAACAAGAACCTTTTTAGTAGAATGACTGCAAACTTCTCAAGAATGACTACCTCAGATAACACGATCGACATACCTGCAATTCTCCGTAAATCTGAAAACAAAGATGAGGAAAAGAATTAAAACTTAATGAAGGAAAGAATCTCAAGAAGAATTTTTCCTTTACTTTTATTATACATAAAATGAATGAGTTAGTAGCTAATTAAAGTTGGCCAGAAATAATCTGGAAGACTAGTACTACTCATCACATTTTGTTCTAAATGGGTACAGGTTTTTCCTCCCTCCTTTAGAGAGGTAGGTTCCCATGCTTTCTCCAAGGCCTTGTATTCTGTTGCTTTGTCTCAAGGAGTGCAAGAGCATTACAAATCATATGCCTTGTATCATAAGGCCTTACAACGCCATCTAAGAACCCATGAGATGCTGCATTGAATGGTGAACCAAACAACTCCTTATATTCATCGATTTTTGCATTTAATTCCTTCTCAGAAAGATCCTTGTTTTTATACAGGATTGCTGCAGCACCCTTTGCTCCCATCACAGCTATCTCAGTGTTAGCCCAAGCATAATTCATGTCTGCACTTAGATGTTTTGACCCCATCACGATATAAGCTCCACCATAAGCTTTCCTAGTGATTAGTGTTATCTTTGGAACAGTTGCTTCAGCATATGCATAGAGCAGTTTAGCACCATGTCTAATGACCCCTGTATGCTCTTGATCTGTACCAGGAAGGAAGCCAGGTACATCAACAAATGTTAGGATTGGAATAGAAAATGCATCACAAAACCTTACAAATCTTGCTGCTTTGACTGATGCATTTATGTCCAAACACCCAGCAAGTTGCATTGGCTGATTAGCAACTATTCCAACTGTACGACCATCAAATCGCGCGAAACACGTAATGATATTCTTTGCAAAATCTGGTTTGATCTCTAGGTAGTCTCCTTCATCTACAATCTTTTCTATTAAAACATACATGTTGTATGGTTTGTTTGGATCTTCTGGCACAAGATTATTCAAAGACATCTCGATTCTATCTATTGGATCCATTGTTGCTCGGTGTGGCACTCCAGTTGTGTTTGAAAGCGGTAGGAAATCAAATAACTTCCTTGCCATCATCAAACAATCAACATCGTTATCCATTGCTATATCTGCAACTCCACTCTTTGTGGTATGCATCGTAGCACCACCAAGCTCCTCATGAGTTACTTCTTCATAGTTAACTGATTTCACCACCTCTGGACCAGTTAAATACATATAAGATGTATTTTTAGACATCAGAACAAAATCCATCAAAGCAGGTGAGTATACTGCACCACCAGCACAAGGGCCAAGAATGAGAGCCATCTGAGGGATCACACCAGAAGCATCAACATTTCTTTGGAATATATCGCCATATCCACAGAGAGATTTTACACCTTCTTGTATACGAGCACCTCCTGAATCATTTATGAAGATAATAGGAGTTCTGACTTTTAGTGCCATGTCTTGAATCTTATTGATCTTACGAGCATGCATCTCACCAAGAGATCCACCTAAAACTGTGAAGTCCTGACTGCATATAAAAACTGGTCTGCCATTGATTGTGCCATGTCCAGTGACAACACCATCACCTAAAAATTTCTTTTTGTCCATATCAAAATCATGGCAACGATGCTCTATAAATGCATCAAATTCATCAAATGATTCAGGGTCTAAAAGTACATCAATTCTCTCTCTAGCTGTAAGCTTTCCCTGATTATGTTGAGTATCAATTCTTGCTTGTCCACCACCAAGTCTTGCATCTTTTTTCTTGGTTTCTAGGTAATCGTTGTTTCTATTAACCATTTTGTAATGTATATGTGTTGTATTCGTATGATCAATATCATAGTTATTTCTTGGGTGCTAGTGCTGACACTCACAACAAATTACATATAAAACACATGGAAAAAGAATTTAAATTAGCCACTGGTACCGTTTGCAGAACACAATTAGAGCATAAAATCTATGATTTGATTGCAAAAACTTTACATTCAATAGACTACACAATAATTAGAATCAGAGTATTTAAATCTGGTGATAAACATGTAGTACAAATGATGCTTGAGAAAAATGATGGAACTTCAATCACTATAAGTGACTGTGAGAAAGCTAGCAGATGTGCATCAAATATACTTGATGCTAATGATCCTATGTCAGAGGAAAGCTATAACCTTGAAGTTAGCTCGACAGGAATAAACAGGCCATTAACAAGACCAGAAGATTTTACAACATTTATTGGTAGTAAAATTAGATTAAAAACTCTGACAAAAATAGATGGTCAAGGAGTCTTTACTGGTATCATTGAAAAATCAGATGGAAAAAATGTTGTTATCAGTGATTCTTTCTCACAAAGCACAACCGTTATTGAAATCAATAACATAGTAGATGCTAAGCTCGAGATCGAAACACAAGAAAAATCTTCGGAAGATAATAGAAGATCTAATAGGAATTTTGATGATAAAAGAGTTTCAGGAAGAAACTTTGGTGATAGAAAACCTAGATTCAGTTCAGATGGTGGTGAAAGAAAGTCATTTGGTGACAGAGGTCCTAGAAGAGATGGGGATGAAAGAAGAAACTTTGGTGATAGAAAACCTAGATTCAGTTCAGATGGTGGTGAAAGAAAGTCATTTGGTGACAGAGGTCCTAGAAGAGATGGGGAGAGGAGGAATCAAAGATTTAAAAAGTAGTTGTTTTTAAAAAACTCATTAATGTTTTCTTAATATTTCTTTGATATAATCATTTTAGGATTATATGCACAAGATATTCAGGAATATAAATGAGCAAAAAGAAACTTTTAGAAGAAATTAAAGAATTAAAAAAATTTCTGCCAAGTAATCAAATAACCTTTTTAAAAAAGATCACTGAAAAATGTAAATCTGATGAAGAATTTATTGCAGTTGAGATGATTATCGCATCAATTGTGGTTGTTGAAAATGTTTTCAAAGGAAAAGGGCAGGAAATTTTAAAAGGTGCACACGTTGTCTTTGGTGATCCTGAGCTTTTTAATTATTTGAAGAATAATGCTCAGACCAGAGATAGAATCTCAAGTCATTATAAAAAGACATTAATTGAACAGAAAGGAGTTGACATACCACACCACTCCGAATTCTTAGTTGGTTTAGCAAAGGACAAAAATGCCAGTGCAGAAAAAAGCTTTTGGATGCAGATGGAAAGTAATAAAGTGGATTTTTCAAATGGTTTAATCAGAGGTGCAATACTTCTCGTCATGCATATGTTAGATTTTCTTAGGTACAAATGGACAGGAAAAAATGTTGGTCCTTGTGGACTTTCAGAATTCACTGAAACCAAACCAATAAAAATCAATAAAAATCAATAGAAAGAAATTCTTAAAGAACGATCTGAAAAAACATCGCCAACAATTGCTGCATAGTGAGACCTCGTGTATAATCACGGAAAAAATATACAATGCAGTTCTCTCTTTCATGGTTAAGGCAGCACATCGACCTCACGCTTTCAGTTGAGGATTTATGTAAAAAGCTTGATGAGATAGGTTTAGAAGTTGAGTCTTTTGAAGACAGCAGTCAGAAATACAAAGATTTCATCGTAGCCGAGGTAATATCTGCTGAACATCATCCGAATGCAGATTCCTTAAGGATTTGTAAGGTAAATACAGGTTCTGAAGTATTGAATGTTGTTTGTGGTGCAGCTAATGCAAGGACTGGAATTAAAGTAATACTTGCAAAAGTTGGTGCAACTGTACCAAATGGATCATTTATAATAAAAAAATCTAAAATCAGAGGTATTGAAAGCGAAGGGATGATGTGCTCGGCAGATGAGCTAGATCTGATGTATGATCCAAGATTTAACGGAATTATTGATGGAATAATCGAGTTAGGTGATACTGCAACAGTAGGAATGGATTTCTCTGAGTACTCAGGACTAAATGAAGTAATAATAGAAGTTGCCTTAACACCTAACCGTAGAAAAGACTGTGCGAGTGTTTATGGAATTGCAAGAGATCTAGCTGCAGCTGGTGTAGGAACTCTCAAGCACCTTAAAGACACTTCAATCAAAACTTCTGGGATGCCAAAAGTAAGAGTCCAAATAGATGCAAAAGATCATTGTAGTCAATTTAATTTTTTCACAGCTGAGGCAGATAAGATCAGAGATATCCCAGAGTTTCTAACTAAAATCAAAGAGTCAAGCAATAACGATCTGGTTAACATATCCAACTTTGCAATGTTTGATCTTGGGAATCCAAATCACTTTTATGACCTTGATAAAATTTCTGGAAATACAATATATATCAGGATGTCAGAAGAAGATGAGGAATTTATAGCATTAGGTGGAAAGAAATATATTCTACCAAAGGACATTTTAGTGGTTGCAGATGCAGAAAAAATCCTTTGCGTTGCTGGTGTGATGGGAGGTGAGTTTTCGAAAGTCGATGAATCAACAAGAAATGTTTTAGTTGAAGTTGCTAATTTCAAACCAGAAGCAGTTTCTTTTTCAGGACAAAGGCTGAGCATCAAGAGCGACAGTAGATTCAGATTTGAAAGTGGAATAGATTCTGGATCAGTTGATGTTTTCTCAAAATATCTTGCTGGATATTTTAGTGAAAGCAGTGAGATACAAAAAGAATATGGTGTACAGGATGATGTAATTCAAAAGATGGAGATATCAATCGATAGGATCAATCTTTTGCTTGGAATAGAGGTGAATAAAAATGAGGTGAAGGAAATATTGGAAAGACTATCTTTTTCTCCAGATGAAATATCTGAAGGGGTATTTGAAGTAACAGTCCCTAGCTGGAAACAAGGAAATATAGAGGCATATCATGATGTCATAGAGGATCTACTGCGAATGGGCCTGATGGATAGAATAAACTCATCAGAATCAAACAGGAGACTAATTAGAACTTCTGATATAAAACAGAATACCCTTGAATCAATTGCAAATAATTCATCAGAGAACATATTTAATCCTAGGATAATTACTCACTCGACTGCATCAAACTTACGAAGTGAACTCCTTGGACGTGGCATGCATGAAGTTCTAACATGGCCTTTTTATAGCGATGAAGAAAAGTTCTCAATCGAAAAAAACCATCTTGCAAAATATTGCCTTAAGAGCAAATCAGATGAAAACGAGTTGGTAATGATATCAAATCCCATCAACAGCAACTTCACTTGCATGAGAAGAAGTATCGTACCCAATTTAGTGAACGTCCTCACAAAAAATCCTAACAATAAAGAAAAGACTCTTTCCATATTTGAAATAGGAAATATATACAGCAATAACATCGAGGGGATGCAAACATTTTGTGTTGCAGGGTTACGAGCAGGAGATCTACTCAAGAACACTATCCACAGTAAAAATAGGTCATTTGGGTTCTTTGACGTTAGAGAGGATTTACTATCATTAATGAAAGTTTTTGGGATGAGTAACAAAGTCACAGATTATGCATTTGATTTTGAAGTTCCTCAGTATTATCATCCATCAAAATCAATCAGGATAAAGCTAGGAAATATAGTAATTGGAATATGTGGGGAGCTCCATCCGAGTATAGTGAAGGATTTTGAGATAAATCATTCTTCTGTTGCAATTTTTGAATTATTTACTCATAATGTTCCGATGAAGGCTTATAAATTACAGCAACACAAACCTTTTATGACTTCAAATTATCAGAAAATCAGGAGAGATCTTGCATTTATTCTTGATAACGAAACTAAAGTTGGTGATGTGATCAAAACCATTTTTAACCTCAAGGAAAAACTGATAGAAGATGTTGATGTTTTCGATGTATATAATGGTATTGCAGAAGGTAAAAAATCTGTTGCATTCTCAATAGATATACAGCCGATTGATTCTAATATAACTGATGAGATTATAAACGGAATAATGGACAGAGTAGTTCAAGCTGTAAAAGACAAGAATAACGGAATATTGCGTGATAAATAATATGGAAATAGAGAGAAAAAACATGGTACGGAATCAGATCCGCCCCATAGGAGTTGATGATAATAATGTAATAGGTGCAATGCTTGAAATACCGAGGCATAAGTTTATATCACAGAAATTCTCATCAGTTGCATACAGCGATGCTGAGCTTCCGATCTTAGAAGATAATAATAGAAAACTCATCGCACGGCCTGAGATGCTCGCTAAACTCCTTGCTGCAGCAGAGATTGCTAGGGATGATGTTGTATTGGAAATTGGATGTGGTACTGGCTACGCAACAGCAATCATTTCAAAAATCGCAAGACAAGTAGTTGGAATAGATAGCTGCAAAAAGTCTATAGATAAGGCAAATAAACTTGCAGAGGATCTCAACATGAAGAATATTGTTTTTAATTATCAAGATCTCAAGGAAGAATTTGATATATCTGACTTCAGTATCATTATAGTCAATGGAGCTGTTCTCACCAGAGAAGCAGTTGATATATCTAATGTATGTGATCCGAAAGATTTCTTCAGTTTTGACTCAAGAGATCTAATAAACAATCTTGTGAGAAATTTCAACAAAAAAATAATTTGCGTTGAGGGATACTACAAGTATTCTCCAATGCATGTAGTTGTCTATCAAGAAGGTGTAAGGAATCAATTAGATGAAATATACCTGCCTGAAATTATGTTGTAAAAAAGTGTTGCTTTTTTGAAAAACAATATATAATTGAGGGGGTGAAAAACAAAAAAATAGGGGAAGATGCAGAGGAAAAAGGAAGGAGGTAATAATGGAGATGTCGAACTTCAAAATATAAATAGACTAAAACCAGATGAAGATGGTGATATATTCTATGATATTCCTGAAGATAATACTAATCCATCAGCACTAAAATCATTCGATGGAATAGAAAGCAGTAATCGAAATACAGAAAAAAACCAGGCTACTTTGAAGGCATAACAAAATGGTTTAGTAAGACTTTCACTGCAGATAATGCTTCATGGGCTGCAGGAAAAGTAAATGATTTTGCTGAGGACAGTGGTGCCAAGTGGGTAGCTGGAAAAACAACTAAAAGATTAGCTGAATTCATTTTAGGCAGAGGAACAGTAGAAAATCTTAGAACGCCTGGGAAAAGACTTAAAGGTACCATGCAAGCTATTGGCATGGGAGGGTTGTTTATAGCTTCAGTAGTTTGTTTTTTCGCTCTTGGGCCTATAGGGCCTCTAGTTGGAGGACTATTGGGCGTTGCACATTTGGGAGCAAAACAAACTAACTCTATAGGAAAGAGAGCTCATGAGAAGGGAGAAGATAAATTGAGATCTTTGTTAAAGGGAGATATGGATCCTAAAACTCTAGAGCAACTTAACGCAAAGGAAAAAGATAGAGCAGAGTCTAAAGAAAAGCGAAATGAAAGTTTATCATCAGGAGTGAAGTGGGGTATTGGTGCAGCAATACTTGCTGTTCCATTGATTATGTTTGCTCCCATGTTAGTTCCAGCAATTGGAGGCTTAGCGGCCGCTGCTGTCTGTGCTTTACCAATTGTTGCAGCAGGTGTTAGTGCATATAAATTTAATGATGCATACAAACATCATAATGAAAGTAAGAATCTGAAGAGCTCCATAAATCAACTTTACAACTCGCAACTAGAAAAGGTTTTACAAGACCCAGCTAAAACACAGAGTATGTGTAATGAAATTGGTACGGAAAAACTAGATGCCCTACTTAAAAAGACAGGCAAACGTATTGAAAAAGGTAAAGAAGTTAGTTCTCTCAATCAAAAATTAGTGCAAAGTGTCAGGGAAATGGAAGTCGAAAAACTTACAGGTTTAAGTGACAGCACTAAAGAAATTATTGGAAAGATTAGAAGTGGAACTCTTTCGCAAAAGGAAATAGATTCGAGCAAGACAAAAGATCAAGGGAAAGGCAGAACGCCTTAGCAGTCTCTAACGATTGGTCCTTTTATTTGAGATCTAGAACTGCTAGCAGTTAACGAAGCAGCATCAGGACTCTTTTTTAATCCTGCAGCTGCACTACGAATTTCAGACATCTCTAATTCAGAAGGGTTTTTTTACAGGTGCAGCTCCCTTATCAACTTCAGAAACTTGTTCTGCTGAAGCTCGCATATTAACCCTTGAAGCAACTGATGCTTTTGCTATAGCTTGTTCTTTTTCAGTAACAAAATTCTCAATCTTTTCTAGTTTTTTATCTGCATCTCTACTAACAAAAAACGATGTTGCAACTGCGCCGAATGCACCTAATCCGAGTATTGTTGGACCAACTAGTCCAATCAGGGCACCTATTATTGGCGCTGCTGGAGCAAATAATACAAGAGCCAGTAAGACCCCTGCAGCAATACCAAAATATTTTGCTCTGTTCTTTCGTGTTTCTAATTCTTTTTGTCTTGCTTCGATTTGTTGTGGTGATTTCTTTGCTAGCTTATTTTTTTCAATTTCATCTCTTTCAGCTTGTGTTTTTGTAAAATTATCTGAGTTTCTTAGCAATGCCATACCTGCAATACAGCCGATTGCTGCAATTGCTGGTCCGACTAAGGGGGCTGCAATCACTGCTGCTACTATTGTTAATGCAAGTAAGTCTATTTTTCTTATCCCACCCAATATATTTTTTTCTCCACTTTCATCACCTGTAAAATTTTCTGCCAAGCCTTTCCCTAAAATAAATTCTGCAGCATCTCCTTTTGTTTTGAATTTCTCTTTGATTGCAGTTCCAGCTGCACTTACACCAGCCTTAGCTTTGCTAGCCCATGTTTCATTTTGTTGTGTCGGTCTCACTTTCTTATTCTACATTACATTTATTCTATCCTTAATATATTTAATTCTACTTTAAAGAGAAGATTGATGCAATATAAAATTTTGTGAAAATTCTAAAAATGTTTTATTCTCTATTTCACATATGGATTGTTAGTTGTTTTTATAAAGAACCTTATTGGAATTCCCTCCATATTAAATCTTCTTGCGAGAGACCTTTTCATGTACCTGATGTAGCTTGTTGGTATTTTCGTAGTATTTGCAAACAACATGAATGTCGGAGGCTGTGTTGATTTCTGAGTCATATACTTAATACTTATTGGAACCTTTCTGGATTTCATCAGAGGTGGCATTCTGCTGGTTGTGACATCTTTCAGCCACTTGTTGAGTTGCCCTGTACTGATTTGTGTTTGCCATCTATCAAATATTTTCACTGTATTCTGTAGCAACAGATGAATATATTTACCTTCGAGGGCAGACAGATAAACTATAGGGATTTGTTCGATTGACTCAAGGTAGTTATAAGCAATCTCATCCATTTTTTGAGCTATCTGTTGTCTGATATCGCGTTCTAGGAGGTCTATTTTATTAACAGCAAAAATCAATCCTTTCCCTTCATTTACTGCAATCTTTGCTATTGTTAAGTCTTGTTTTTCGAATGGTGCTGTTGCATCCATAACAAGCACAACAACGTTGCTCCTTCTGATTGCTGTGATGCTTTGTCCTAGTGCTCTGCTTTCAATTTCTTCATCGATTTTGCTCTTTTTCCTCATGCCAGCTGTGTCAATCAAAACAAGCTGCCTAGGGCTTTCATCAAAGTCTATTTCTATTTCGTCTGTGATTGCATCTCTTGTTGTTCCAGAAACATCACTAACTATAGATCTTTCTTTGCCAAGTAAGCAGTTAAAAAGAGTTGATTTTCCAACATTTGGACGGCCAACAATAGATATCTTTATTGATTCATCTAGTTCTTCTGCTGGAGTAAACTCCTCTACACTCTCGCATTTTGGAAGGAGATCATTGAGTTGAAAATATAGATCTTCTAAGCCAGTTCCATGCATTGCTGAAATATAGATTGGATCTCCTAGTCCAAGTTTATAAAGATCATTTTTATCTGCTTTTGTTCGTTTGTCACCTGCTTCGCTTTTGTTGACCAATAAGATCACATCTTTGTGAGTTTTTCTGACTTTTTCTGCAAATCCTATATCCTCAACTGTAATTCCACCTATGCCATCAACAACGAATAGAATAACGTTTGCTTCTGAGATGGCAGACTCTGTTGTATTACTCATTAGAGATTGGAGTCGTGGCTCAACACCTAAGTTGTCCTCTGATGTCCATCCAGCTGTATCCATTGCTATGAACTGCAGATCATCTAGCTCTGCATGATGCATTTTTATGTCTCTTGTGACTCCAGGCATATCATCAACAATTGCTATTCTTTTCCCACACAGCCTATTAAATAAAGTTGATTTCCCAACATTTGGTCTACCTATAAGCAAAACCTTAGGAAGAGATTTTTGAGACATATTTTTTTATCTGAAATTTAATTGTATTGTCTACACTTCTAACATAAGATTTTCACATAACAAAGTCATGGACTCTTGCATTTTCAGATGGATGAATGTAAACTGTGCACAATACAAAATACATAAAGCATAAATAAATGCCAAAAATGAAAACCAACAGCAGTGCTAAGAAGCGCTTCAAAGTTACCGGTACAGGTAAAGTGCTAGCTACACAGGCTGATAAAAGACACAATATGCGTAAGAGAAGTAGAAGGCAGCTCAGAGAACAAAGAGGTACAACTGTTTTGAATGAAGTTGAAACAAAAAGAGCTCTTTCATTCATGCCGTACGCAGCAAGAGGTTAAAGCAACAAATTTAATATAGGAAAATGGCTAGAGTAAAAAGAGGTGTAACATCAAAAGCAAGACATAAAAAGATCCTAAAGATGGCTAAAGGCTATCGTGGTCGTGCTAAGAGTTGTATAAGAGTTGCAATAGAAAAGGTAGAAAAAGCGCTTAGGTATTCATACCGTGATCGTCGTAATAAAAAACGTGATTTCAGAGCAATATGGATTCAACGTATCAATGCAGCTGTTCGTGACCAAGGAATGGTTTATTCAACATTCATAGCAGGTGTTAACAAACAAGGTTTAGGTCTCAATAGAAAGATGCTTGCTGAAATGGCAATTCATCACCCGCAGGATTTCAACAAAATAGTTGAAAGAGTTAGATCTGCATCATAAGAATCTCAGCTCCATCATGGAGCTGGTATCCCACACAAAAATGCAAGCCAATTACTTACTCAAGTTAGAATCTTTCAAAAGCAATGTTAAGATCGAGCAATGGGACTTCATATCACAATACATCCTCAATTTAATTGAATCTCTCAGAAATACTTACGCTGAGTTCACATCCCTATCTGATAAAGTCAATGACTGCGACGTTGCATACTATATAAAAAGCAATCCAATAATGAGTGATGCAGAATATGACGCACTCAAGATAACGATGAAGAAGAAAGCATTAGAAGTATCTAAACTGGTTAAAACTATAGAGAGTGCAATTCTTGGATTGAAACAATTTGAGTCTATGAATAGCATTCTAGAGGGTATAAAAAAGCATTTGAAGAAACAAGGGTCAAAAGTTGGAGAGAAACCTTCTAGACATTTCAAAAAAGTAAAACATCGAACTCCTATGCTATCTCTTGGTAACTGTTTCACGAATGAAGAGGTCTTGCAGTTTATTAACAGAGTATCAGAAAGTGAGTTTGTTTGCGAACTGAAAATAGATGGCATTTCTCTAAGTCTTATCTATGAAAATGGTGGGCTACTTAGAGGCGTCACTAGAGGTGATGGGGATATAGGTGAAGATGTGACTGCCAATATAAAGATGATAGATGATATACCTCATACGGTAAATTATTGTGGGTTGCTAGAAGTTCGTGGAGAAGTATATATGGATAAAACTACGTTTATGTCATTGAATGAAAACTTTGCAAACCCTAGGAATGCTGCTTCAGGTTCAGTCAGGCAACTTGATCCTAGTATCACAAGAGATCGGAATCTAAGGTATTTTGTTTGGGGGGTTGATGTTGATGACAAAGATTTCAAGTCTCACTATGATAAGTTGATGTTTGCAAAGGAGTTAGGCTTTGCAGTTGAGTCACACATAACTGTTGCTAACCCAGCTGAAGAAATGCTGCAATTCTATGATAAAATTGCTGTTGATAGGGCTAATCTTCAATATGAAATAGATGGTGTTGTTTATAAGGTTAATAGTCTTAAATCTCAGGGCGCCCTTGGGAATACAAGCAGTGCTCCAAGATGGGCAATGGCTCATAAATTCCCTGCATCAGAAGCAAATACAAAAATCCTAGACATTATAATTCAAATAGGCAAGAGTGGTGTTTTGACTCCTGTTGCAGTACTTGAGCCAGTTGGCATCGGAGGTGCTATGATAAGCAGAGCAACACTTCATAATGCAAGGGAATTATATAAGAACGATTACAGGATTGGTGATACAGTATGTGTTGTTAGATCAGGGGATGTAATCCCCAAAATAAACAAACTTGTTTTGAGAGGTTTAAATACAAAAAGATTCGAGATGCCTGAGAGGTGTCCTATATGTAATTCTGATGTTATTGATGATGAGACAAGAGTACACAAGTTATGTGCTGGCGGATGGAATTGCAGAGCTCAGCTTGTAGAGAGGCTGAAGCATTTTGTATCCAGAGGGGCTTTCAACATAATTGGCTTTGGAGATAAACAAATTGAGTATTTTGTAGAGAAAGGATTAATTGGTTGCTACGCAGATATTTTCAGACTTGAAGAGAAAAATCTATCACTTGAGAGGCCAATCCAGGAGAGACAAGGCTGGGGAGAAAAATCTGCAGAGATAATTTTTAACTCAATTGCAAACTCAAAAGAAGTTACATTTAATAAATTTATCTATAGTTTATCAATCCCGTTGGTTGGATCTGAAGTTGCAAATCTTATTGCAAAAAATTTCAGAAACTATAATAATCTGATTGGTACTGTGAACAATATAGATGGGATTGCTGTCCTTCAGCAAATAGATGGTATAGGTGAGCACATAGCTTTCTCTGTATGTAACTACCTTAAAAATAATGAAAATCTAAAATTAGTGGAAGATCTGCTCAATTATGTGACAATTAAGGAGTTACAAAACGAGGTAGAACATAATAATATTTTTGCTTTTACTGGAACATTAAAAAAATATAGTAGGGGAGAAGCTGAAAAGATGGTAAAAAAATCTAACTCAATTTTTTCTTCAAGTATTACAAAAAAAGTTGATTACCTTGTAGTTGGTGATGATCCAAGCGCTGCAAAGATAAATAAAGCTAAGTCCTTAGGAATAAAAATTGTTGATGAGAATGAGTTTCTAGAAATTTTAAGAAATTCTTAATAATTGTATGATATAAGTCAAAAAAAATTTGTATAAAAAATGCAGATTCCATTTGAAATTTTTTTGAAAACAAATACCAAGAAATAAAAGAAGCTTTTTATAAATATACAAAGCCAAGGTATTTAGCTGTTGAATCACTTATTGGTGTTGGATTGGGGATGTATAAATATGATTTTTACCCACAAATAGGAGAAAATTTATTTGTTTTAGGGACTGTATTTTTAGGTATATTAGTAAATTTTCATGATGAATTTGAAGAACTTGAAGAAAAGAGTATGTCATGTGTAATAGAAGATTTGAATGATTTTTGTAGTGAAAAATATTTGTTAGTTAAAGAAAGCTTTGACTACTATAAAAATTCCATTTTTTAAGCATTTTTATGGATATAGGTTTATTTGATAGTGGTATTGGTGGTTTAACAGTTTTAAAGGAACTAGTCTCAAAGTTCCCAAATAATAGATTCATATACCTGGCTGATACAGCTAACCTTCCATATGGTAATAAAACACCCGAACAAATTTTATCTTATGCTGATGCGAAGATGAAATGGATGAAAGACATAGGTGTTGATATAGTATCAATTGCATGCAATACAACAGATGCCATCCTCTCAAAAGTTGATGTTTCTGCATACCAAAGGATGTTTAAGAATGGCATAGTCAATATTATAAAACCAACTGCAAGAGGAGTACTGGAATTAAAGCCAGCAATCAAAAGAATTGGAGTGATTGCAACCGAAGCCACAACAAAAAGCAATGCTTTCAATAATGCCTTCCAAGAGATATCAAGTGATGTTAAAGTTATTACTATTCCATGTCCTGAACTTGTTCCATGGATAGAATCAGAGGATAGAGATTATGAAAAAGGATATAAATTGATTTCAGATTATTTAGAAAAACTAATTGGATTTGAGATACAAGGACTTATATATGGCTGCACTCATTACCCTCTTGCATCTGATGTGATACAAAATGTTTTGAATAAAAACAGCAAAAGTGATGTTACATTGTTCAATCCAGCATTTTTTGTTTCATCTGAGATTGAAAGAAAAGTAAATTTTGATACAACTATTCAAGGCTTTGAAGCAAAATTTTTTGTAACAGAAATTTCTGCTGCAGCAAGATTACAACAAGCAGTTAAAAATCTATTTGGTTTTATACCAGAAGTGCAAATTGCTGATTTGAAAAAGTATTCATAAAAAGAGCATGTTTAGAGTAAAGACAATCATTAAAAGCATCCCAAATGCCTTAACAGTACTGAGAATAATACTAATTCCAATCTTGATTATTTCATTTTATTTAGAAGGAAAGATGTCTCATTATGTTTCTGCAGGGATATTCATCTTCGCAAGCATAACTGATTATGTTGATGGTGTGCTTGCTAGATATTGGAAAGCCCAGAGTAACTTCGGCAGAATGCTTGATCCGATAGCTGACAAGATGTTGGTTGCATCAACTCTCCTTATGCTTGTAGACCAAAGGATTGCACCTGTTATTCCAATAGTTATAATTCTTTGTAGGGAGATATTTGTTTCTGGCATGAGGGAGTATCTAGGATCAATTCAGAAGGCTATCCCTGTAAGGTTTGTTGGAAAGCTAAAAACCGCTATACAGATGGTTGCAATTATAACACTACTGCTTGGTGAGAATGGAGCCTTTGGAGAAGGGTGTTTGTGGGTTGCTGCGATTCTTACGCTGCTCTCAGGAGTCTTCTATTTTGTAGAAGGACTGAAGCATATATAAAGAAATTAACCTTGTCTTGCTTTGAATCTAGGCTTCTTTTTATTTATTACATAAACTCTTCCTCTGCGCTTGACAACTATACAGTCCTTGTCCCTTTTTTTAGCGCTCTTTAATGATGATAGTACTTTCATTTTTTTTCAATTTTTTATTTTAATTTTCCACATTATACATTCAAATATTCAATTTAGCAATGTATTCGAATGCCTCTTCTACTGTATTAACTATTTGGAAAAGTTTATTTGATTTTTTTGATGCGAAATTCATATCAACTGACTTATTGATCATAGCAATCATTTCATCCCAATATCCATCAATATTAACAAGTATGATTTCTTTATGATGCCAGCCAAGATTTTTTATTGTGAAGACCTCAAAAAACTCATCTATCGTACCGAATCCCCCTGCAAGAGTTATAAATATATCTGAAATGCTAAACATTCTTTCTTTTCTCTCAAACATATTATTAACAAAAATTGTTTCATCCATATTTGTATTAAGAGTTTCATACTGATCTTCAGGAACATTGTCATCTCCATTTGAATGATATAAATCTTTATCTAGTGGTGATAGTGGTGTTGGAAAAAGGCCTATGACTTTTGCACCATTATCTGCTGCTGCCTTAGCTGTTATTCCCATCATCCCTCTTGAGCTCCCACCATATACTAGGTCAAATCCTTTCTTGCCTATTAATTCTCCACACTTTTGTGCAGATTCCTTAAATGTTTCTTTGAGCTTATCTCTTGCTGAACAAAAAACACAAATTTTCTTCTTTTTTATTTCGATCATTTCACCTCTACTATTTTATGAATAGTTTGTGTATTTCACAAATCATATTTTACTTAACATTGATTTCTTATATATCATGTGTTTATGATTTTTTTAATTACAAAACAAAAAACTATATGCTTATGTCAAATTTATTACAAGTAAAAGTAAAAAAATTACCTCATTCGGAAGGTCTTCCTCTACCATCATATGCAACTCTACATAGTGCTGGTGTTGATCTCTTAGCTGCTATTAGTGAAAATGTTACATTGAAACCGATGGAAAGATTTCTTGTTCCTACAGGAATAGCAATATCATTACCAATTGGTTATGAAGCTCAGGTACGTTCAAGATCAGGGTTGGCATCAAAATATGGTGTAGTTGTAGTTAATTCTCCTGGGACGATTGATCCTGACTATAGAGGTGAGATATTTGTTTCAATGATAAACTTAGGCGATAAAGATTTTATTATAAAAAGAGGAATGAGAGTTGCTCAAATGATTATTTCTCAGTTCTCTCAAGTTAATTGGAATATTGTTGAAGACCTTGATGAAACTGATAGAAGTACAGGAGGATTCGGTTCAACTGGCTTAAAATGACATTCCTTGAGATTGTTGCTTTTCAACAGAAACATTCACTTTTTCAAGATTATTTTGTTTGATTTTTTGAATCAGTGGTTCGGATATTTTGTGTGAAATTGCAAGCATTTCATCAACAGTTATGCTTTTTTTCTTCGCAGCAGCATCGAAAAACCTCTGCATATTCTGAAGCATTTGCTGTTGAGAAGGAGATATTTGTGACTGCAATTCTTTCATCATGAGCATGCACTTTATTGTGCTCTCAACTACAATGTTGAAGTTGACCACATCCTTCAGCGGATTAGCTAGTATTTCTGCAATTTTTTTAAGCTTTCCTGATATTTTTTCGAACGTTGCTTTTTCACCTAAACCTTTACTTGTTTGTCCTATGATGAATGTAGAATGGAAAAATAAAACACTTTGTGGATCAATCATCACGAAGGATTTTTTGATATCTTCAGGTAGTAATTCAAAGTCCTCATTTTGCATTGCATTTGTGATCTCATTTACAATACTCAGTCTTATTGTTGGACAAAGCTTATGAAGGTCATTGAGAGATTTTTTTATTTTACCTAATCTTTTGATAGCAATTCTCCAGTTACCTGCAAAATAATGAACGAAATTTGTATAGACTCTATAAACTTCCTTTGGATCATTATTTAGAAATTTTTTGTATACAGCTGGAATCTGATGAGGATTAGGGATTGTTGATGAAAATTGCTTCAGATTTATGATCTTAACAAATAGCTCTTCTGTTTCCCCAAATGATGTTTTAATTGCATGTTCGAAACCGTCACAAAGAAGAAGTTTTGATATATCTTGAATTATATCATTGACGATTATTGTTGTCTTTTCAAACTCTTCAAAAACCCCTTCAATTTGAACATTTTTTGTCTTCTGAATTTTTTCTGATTCTTTTATCAAGAATAATTTGATTGGTGACATTGTTTGATGCAGCTGTCCGAGGGTTTCAGCTGCATTCATGCCGATTTTGTATCCAATGCTATATTCACCACTATTACACAGCTCTGTCATCAAGCTGATGAGATTGTGAAGGGTGAGAGCATTCAAAAGTTCTTCTGAAGAATTTTCACCAGGAGACTTTGAAATGACAGCATCAAGGATTTCTCTATCTTTTTGCTCAAGACTTTTTAGCTCTTTTATTTGCAAAGAATCACTAATTGATACAAAGCTCTCCATATTTGTAAGTTGTTTTTATACAATTTATGATTGCTATTGTAACATATAATTTTGTTGATTCATCAAAAAATATTTTTATTTAGGACTCAAGACCATGAAAATGTTTCTACCTTCCATTTTAGGCATTTGGTCTACTTTTGATATCTCTGCTAAATTATCTTTAAATCTATTTATGGCTTCCATGCCAACCTCAGAGTGTGTTATCTCACGTCCTCTAAACTGCATTGAGAACTTTACTTTGTTGCCTTCTTTAAGGAATTTTTCAGCACTCTTTAGTTTGATATTAAAGTCGCCGACAGCTATATTTGGTCTGACTTTTATCTCTTTTGTCTCAACAACTTTTTGCTTTTTCTTTGCTTCATGTTGTCTTTTTTCCTGCTCATATTTATACTTACCGAAGTCAGTAATTTTGCACACAGGAGGTGTTGCATTAGGCGATATTTCAACGAGATCCAAGTCAACATTCTCAGCTTCTTTTACAGCATCTCTTAATGACATCACACCCATCATTTGTTGATCAGGTCCTATAACCCTTACCTCTTGAGCTTTTATTTGACTGTTGATCCTGATCTGTAGTTTATTATTTGATATAGTAACCTCTTGTTATTTTATTTCTTTCTTAAAGTTTGTAATCAATTCAGATATAGGAAAAACTTTTTGTTCCTCACTTCCAAGTTTTCTAATTGTAACTGTATTGTTTAACTCTTCATTCTTCCCAATTATAGCAATTAATGGTGCTTTAGCAAGTATGTGTTTACGAAGTTTATAGTTAAGAGTCTGGTTATCGTTGTCAATTTCAACTCTTATACCTTTATTCCTTAGTTTATTGGAAACGTTCCTCGCATATTCATTGAACTGCTCACTGACTGTCACAATAACTATTTGTGTTGGAGCGAGCCATAAAGGAAGCTTTCCTGAGTGATGCTCAAGAATTATCCCAATAAATCTCTCAAGAGACCCAAGGATAGCTCTATGAAGCATTATAGGGTTGTGCTTAGCTCCATCTTGTCCTGTGTAAAATGCATTGAATCTCATAGGGAGGTTGAAGTCAACCTGTAATGTACCTATCTGCCAATCTCTCCCTATTGCATCTGTGAGAGTGAATTCGATCTTAGGTCCGTAGAAAGCTCCTTCTCCCTTGTTTATTTCATAAGGCAATCCCATGCTTTCTACAGCTTTTATAAGTGCATCTTCTGACTTGTCCCAGACATCGTCAGAGCCAATTCTTTTTTCTGGTCTGTCTGAGATTTTGATTTTCACATCATTAAATCCGCACTCTTTATATATCGACAGAGCAAATTCACACACTTCACGAGATTGTTCTTGAATCTGTTCTTCTGTGCAGAATATATGTGCATCGTCTTGTGTGAATCCTCTAACTCTCATGAGTCCATGAAGTGATCCGGAAGGTTCGAATCTATGGACCTTTCCGAACTCAGCCATCTTTATTGGTAAATCTCTATAGCTTGTGAGGCCATGGTTATAGATCTGTACTGCTCCTGGGCAGCTCATTGGTTTTATTGCAAATTCCCTATCTTCACCTATTGCATGGGCTGTAAACATGCTTTCCTTGAATTTTTCCCAATGCCCTGATATTTCCCATATGGAGCGGCAGAGGAGCTCTGGAGTGCTAACTTCAACATAACCAGCAGCAGTTTGTTTGTTTCTTATGAAATTTACAAGAGTTTGGAACATTTGCCATCCTTTACTATGCCAAAAGACAGTACCAGGTGCATTGTCTTGAAAGTGAAAAAGATCCATTTCCTTACCTAGTCTTCTATGATCTCTTTTCTCTGCTTCTTCGATCATCTGAAGGTATTTTTCCAGTTCTTCATTATTTCTCCAAGCAGTTCCATAGATTCTCTGCAGCATAGGATTCTTGCTGTCTCCACGCCAATAAGCACCAGCTACTTTCATCAACTTAAACGATTTGAGATGCTTTGTTGTTGGAGCATGAGGTCCACGACACAAATCAAAGAAATCCCCTTGATAATATATTGATACTTCTTCGTTTTGAGGAAGATCCTTTATAATTTCAACTTTGTATTTCTCACCTATTCCCTCAAACATCTTGATTGCCTCATCTCTAGACACAACCTTCCTTATAAATCCATCATTTCTCCTGATGATCTCACGCATTTTGTCTTCAATTACTTTGAAGTCATCTGTCGAGAAATGTTGATCATATGATATGTCGTAGTAGAAACCATCTTTTATAACTGGCCCTATTGTTATCTCTGCTGTTGGATACAATTCCTTAATCGCTTGCGCGAGAATATGTGCTGTATCATGTCTTATGATCTCCAAGCCCATTTCATCATTAACTGTGATTAATTTAACAATAGAATCCTTTTGTATTTCTGTTGACAGATCACAAAGTTTTCCATCAACTTCCATTGCTAGAGCAGCTTTGGCAAGTGAAATGCTTATTGTTTCTGCTATTTTTAATCCATTAACTTTTTGCTCTTGAAATTGCAAAATCTTCCCATCAGGTAATTGAATCTTTAACATTATTCTTTCTTTTTCTAAAAATAGTACGAATGACCAGTAATTTAACTCAGCGCCATAGATGAAAATTATACTACATATGTAGAAGTACAACAACGCTATGATAATTCCAGCTATACTACCATAAACTAAATTTATTTGTGGGAAAACTGATATGTAGTACTGGAAGGCATTTGTTGATAACCACCAAAGAATAATTGTGTTAAAAGTGCCAATGAATGTATGAGAAAATTTTTGCTTTTGATTAGGTATAAGATAGTAGATATAAGATAAAAACAAAAACATCAGTGAAAAAGATATGAAAGCACTCATGTTCTCATCAATGATCACAATCACATTCAGAATATTGCTTATAAATTCATATTGAAATTCCCCATCTTTGAATTCATTAACAAAATTAATTATTCCTTTTGAGATCATAGGTATGAACTTTATTGTAAAAGTAATCAACATTACAATAAAACTTATTAGAATGAATTGCACAATGCTCATGAGTCTTCTGAAAAGATATGATGGAGGATTAGAAACTCTATAAGCTCTATTAAGTATTGTTCTAAGTCCTTCAAGTAGCGATGAGGCAGTCCATATGACGCTTATAATTGCCAATCCTAAAAATGACTGCGGTGGACTATCACTAATCTCCATTATACGTGGCTGAAGAGCGCTAATGAATTGTGAAAACCTTGTATCTGCAAGAATCGACGTCATAATTGATGAAAGTGATTCATTGAGCCTGCCTTCAAGATAAAGTGAGCTAATGCTACCGAAAATTGCTGTAAAAAATATAAAAAATGGGAAAATTGACAGCATGCATAAAAATGATATGTATCCTGCATGCTCAACCCCATCATGTCTCACTATGTCTATAAAGGAATTTTTATAACATCTTAAGAGCTTTTTGATAGGTCCCATAACTTTATTACATAATTTTATTTATTTGTAATTAAAGTTTTAACTATATCATAACTAACTTCTTGAGTAGCTTTTACTCATAAAACCTAAGAAGAAAATTGTTAGCAAAATGCTGATTGCTGGTGATAATGATCCTAGGGCAAAGTTGTACAATATTACCACAAGGAAACTGCTGAATATAATTTTTCCGACTGCTTTTGACATTTCAATGAAAATCATAGATGTCTCTACTTGTCTGTATTTTTTCATTAAAACTACTAGGTCTCCAAAAACTGATTTTGTGAAACTTGTGATGCAATTAAAAGGTAAATAAAACATGAATTTTATGATGTCATTGGATGTTCTTTTGTAGCATCTTTGAGGCTTTTGTGCATCCCCGATGATCCCAACTATTGATTCTGTAACAATTGCTAAATTCTCTTGATTTATTTCTTCCTTATTTGATAGATATTTTCGTAGAATTTTAAAAATTCTTTTCTTAAGATTGTTACGTTGCATTTTTGTCCTCCTTGTTTTTTGTTCAGTGTTATTTACACCTAATTCAATTGTAGCAACTTAGGATTGTCAATGCAACACTTTTATTTCCTCATTTGAATTAAAGTGTTCAGAACTACAAAAACTGAAGATAGCCCCATAAACACAGCTGCAACAAGGGGTGATGCATATCCAAGCATTGCTACTGGTATGCTAATAATATTATATACAATAGAGATAACTATGTTTTCTTTACAAACCAAGGTTGATTTTTTTGCTACTTTGATTGCATCAATGATATCAATTAATGAGTTCTGAAATACAATCGAAGACTGATTCTGAGACAGCTCAATAATATTTGATGGAGATGCAGAGCAGTGTGCTTGTGTCATTGCTGCTGCGTCATTCAAACCATCACCAACCATCAGAACAAAATTTTTCCTTGCAATAAAATCGTATTTTTCTTGTGGACTCAATTCACTATAAAAGTTATTTATATCCAATTTTTCTGCAACTTTCTTAACATTATCATTTAAATCACCTGAGATGATAGAGATATCATTACCTACTAGTTTTTTTAGTTGCTTTATGAAGTCAATTGCTTCTGTACGAATCTCATCACTAAATTTTAACTCAATGGAAAAATCTATTATTTCTTGATTTTTAACCACAAACCACGTTGAAAGGATATGTTCATCAGATTTTTCCTCTCTTGTTTTCACACCGCACCATCCAGGTCTTCCAATCATTAATTTTTTCCCATTCCATGTACAGCCTATACCAAAGCCTTTTGCTTCTGATATATCTGATACTTCGACGACCTCAACATCATTTAATTCATCAACTATTGCTAAACATAAATGGTGTTTACTATGTACAGCCAAGCTCTTTAAAATTGCTTTTATATCATCTGGAATATCATTTAAAATCTTTGGCCTGCCATAGGTTAGTACTCCTGTTTTGTCTAGGGCTACAGATTTTATCTCACTTAGTCTTTCAAGTGCATCTTGACTCTTTATAAAAACACCTCTCTTCATCAAATTAGATGTTGCAACAACATGAACAACTGGTACAGCAAGCCCCATCGCACAAGGACATGTAATCACAAGAACAGAAACTCCTTTTAAGATTGCTTCTGAGATACTTCCCAGTGATATCCAAATCATAATTGTAATGAGTGAAAGAACAAGTACTACAGGTGTATATGCTTGTGCGACTTTGCCTGCAAGAGTTTTATATTTTGATCTCTGATTTTCTGATTTCTCTATCAGTTTTTTTATTTCTGCAAGGATTGTATTATCTTCATCACTCTCCACTGTAATTTTGATTGGATTCTGAAGATTGATTGATCCTGCGAAGACTTTATCGCCCAACAAGATCTTCTTTGGATTTGACTCACCAGTAATGATGCTGTTGTCTATTTCACTCTCACCTGATGCCACTACAGCATCCAATGGTATTCTTTCACCAGCAGCAACGTATATGATCTCACCAACGCTGACTGAGTTAATATTTACCAACTCTAAATTTCCATTTCTTTCAACTGTTACAAATAAAGATTTTTTTAGAACTAAATTTCTTGCGTATTCATTTGCCCTATTTCTAACCTTTTGGTTAAGATATCTTCCTATGAGTAATGCAAATACAAGGCTTGAAACAGCTTCAAAGAATACAAATTCACTGCCAACAACAGTACCATAGACACTCACAAGAAGTGTTACAATTATTGCTATTGAGATTGGGATATCCATGTGGCTTTTCCTTTCCTTAATTGCAATCCATGTTGATGAAAAAAAATCTTTGCTTGTATATGTCAAAATTGGAATAGTTAAGATTGCAGCGCAGATGTTCATAAAAGTCCTACTGTTTACACCAAGTTCTCCTGAAATATCTCCAGCCCAAATTCCCATGCTAATCATCATATTCTGAACCCATATGACTCCTGAGAGCGCTATCATTTTTAAAAGATTTTTTTCTGTCTTTTTTTGAGACTCAACTACAGCCGATTCTATGAGGGGTACTGCCTTGTAACCGATAGTTTCTATAAGTTTTATGAATTCATCAACTCTACTTTGATTACCAACCCAAGTGAGTGATAAAGTTTTTATAGTCATATTAACTGATGCCTCTAACACACCATCTTGTTTCTTGAGAGAGCTTTCTATCAACCATACACATGATCCACACTTTATCCCCTCTATCATTAGCTGGATAGACTGTTCCATGTTTTTGTTGGATTTCACGAATTCGATATAGTTTATTTTGTTTTGAAAATTTTGAACTTTGTCGGGAGATGTTTGATATATCTCCTTACAAAAACCATAATGCTGATTGAGCTCTAAAGAGTTTATTATTGCATAGGCTGCCTTGCAGCCTAAGCAGCAGAACCTTTCATTACTCCCTATGGGAGAAGAGCAATGAAGACAAAGATTCGTCATTTATAACCAGAAGAGATTGTAAAAGACCATAAGAACTGTTCCAAGGAATACTGATCCAGCAACTTTTATTGTAGTATTTCTTGCTACTGCTCTGATTGTATCAAGGTCATACATTTGTTTTTTATAGCCACAAACTTTTGACTTTAAATTTTCAACTCTTTGCACAACTTTATTGTAAGCATTATTTTTCTTATCAATTTCTCTCGATTGAAGTATTTTCCACATGAGTGAGATATTTCCTGCCTGTGCAGCTGCAGTTAACTCCATATCTATTTTATTTCTTAGGATAAGATTTTTTATGTCTTTTAACTGTTTGTTTTTTATCTTATTCAGGAGGTTTGTAGCAATTCCTTTCAAAGGTTTGTCTTCATAGTTTAATTTATGTGCAAGACTGAAGATCATAAGAGATCTATCTATTTCATCAGCTGTTGTATCTACAATTGTTGTTTTTATTTTCTTAAAATTTGTATGAGAAGCTTTAAAGATACCGCTTAAAATAAAGCATAATAAATTTTCATCACCTAAAACATCATCAAATGCTTTTTGATCGAATGAGTTTATGACTTCTAATGCGTCAACGTTATCAAAACAAATTTTATTATCTAAGGATTTGTTTGTGAACATGTGATCCTCGATGTAACAGGAGATGAAATTTGCAATAGCTGTTGCAGAGAAGTCATGCTCTTTTAGTGATAGTATTATTTCGTCAATTTTCTCAACTTTCTTCAGCAATCCTTGTGGTACTTGTACATTACATATTTTACTTGTCGTATCATATATTGTTCTTATGAGCCCACTGCTTATAACTTTATGAAGAGTATTTGAAAGTTGTAGAACTTGTTTAGAAACAACATAGTTTAGCATTTGCCAAATCCCAAGGAATTCAACTGTTAGGTCTCTGATTTTTATTGGCATTTTATTGTTTAATAAAATTATCAGAAATGTTAAAAACAACTCCTCCTTTGATATATTTTTTTCTTCATGGCTAGCAGCTGTCCTTAAAAGACTTACTTTTGATATAAATTTTGCAGAGACATCACTATTCTTCAGAAGGGCATGAATTAGCTTACCATTTTTGACTTTCAGTTTTATTTCTTCATAGTGTCTTATGCTTGAAATTGCCGCCTCATCAAAAGAAAAACATTCCTCACTAGAGAATGATACAGGTTTTGTTAATCTATGTTTTTGTCTTTCAGCAATATCATTCTGCATTGCTTTTATTGTGTTTGAAATTGTGAACTTTCTATGTCTTCTTCTAAGAAATTTGAGAGCTTGGACTGCATCCCATCTCTTTTCTTCATTATCATTTAACAACCAATATGCAATACATTTAAGTGCCGGATCGATGTTCTTATCATCTCGTCCAAACCATTGTTCTATAACCGTTGCATAAGATCCATTTCTGACCTTGGATGATAAGATTGTTTCATATCCAGATTTAAAACCAGATTCCCCTGCAACTAATGACATCAATAGTATTCCTACAGCATAACAATCTGCAGCCTTATTACCTGAATATTTACCAGATCTATGAACAAGCATTCTATTGACTGGCTCAAAAATTCCATTTTGGTTATATCCAGATGGCTCCAAAATTGTATTCGATAGTAATATTTTTTCGACATTACCTTCTGAACTAACTTCTACAAAAACATTCTCATTATTTATGCATCCATGTGTGATTTCTGCATTATGCATCTGTACAAGCGTTTCCAGAACAGGAATGATTATTTGCTGTAAAACTATGTCTTGTTTTGACTTAAAAATATGTAAGTGATTCTTTATCGCCCTTTCTGGCTTCAGATATGGTAGGATTACTGCAAAATGTTCTTTACCATCAATATTTGTTATGCCATAATCAAGTATGTTAAAAAAATTATTGATTTTGTTCATACTGATGAGGCAGCAGAACCTGTGTAGTTCAAGTGTTTGTGGCATTTTCGAAACAATTGCATAAAGATCAGAATTGACATTAGAAGCATTTGTTTGTAGTACCATGTATGTTGTTACCAAATCAGAACTGAACTCTGCTATAGTGCTTTTCAAGTCTATTTTGTACTGGGCATTTTGACCAAGAAATTCAGGGAAATTCTGGATCGCAATCGTTTTTCTGTTGATTTCTTTTGTTTGTTTTGAAAGAGACATAGCTGTATTATAAAAATTACATGAGCAAATACATCATCGAATAGTGACAATAAATAAACATAAACAGTCTGATTATAACACAAACTCTCATGAGATTATTATCAGAATATTCAAAGAATATATTCGCCCAGAAATAAAAACAATAGGGTTATCAATTGTTTGTTTATTGGTTATAGCTATTACCACTACTATTAATGCTTGGTTAATGCAACCAGTTCTTGATGAAGTGTTTGTGCAACAGAAAACAAGCATGTTAGTCTTAGTCCCAATTGGTATCTTTATAAACAGTCTGATAAAGGGATCGGCGGAATTCTACCAGAATGCAAATATGAAAATTATTGGTCAGAAGATTGTTTCGCAGATGCAAAAAAAACTCTATGAACATCTTATATATTCTGACTTAAAACTATTTCATGATAACTCCTCAGGTAAACTTCTCTCAAGATTTACAAATGAAATCAATATGATGAAAAAATCGATTGTAGAAGTTTGTACAAGTACTGTAAGAGATATTGTAACTCTAATTGCTTTGATAGGACTAATGTTTTACCAAAGTCTTTCTATGTCTCTTATCTTTGCACTGGTCTTTCCAGTTATGTTGTTGCCTGTTTTAAGGCTTGGTCGAAGAATGAGAAAAACAGCAAATAAAATGCAAGATGAGCTTGCATATTTTTCTATGCGCCTAGATGAAACATTCAAAAACATTACAATCATTAAGTCATATTGTAGAGAAAGATATGAGTTAGAAAAGGCTGAAAAAGTCCTTAATGATGTTGTTGAATCATATAAGAAATCAGCCTACATCGAATCCACAACATCTCCTCTTATGGAAGTAGTTGGTGGTATAATAATTTCAGTTTCAATATGGTATGGGGGATCTTGTGTGTTGGAAAAAAACTTGACACCTGGTGAGTTCTTTTCTTTCATTACAGCTTTGTTGATGTGTTACAGGCCTTTAAAAGCAGTATCTCAACTTAATACTACAATTCAAGAGGGTTTGTCTGCAGCTCACAGGTTTTTTGCATTGTTAGATCAGAAGCCACTAATTAAAGAATCAAGAGCTGCAAAAAATATTAATTTCAAAAAATATGACATAGAATTCAAGGATGTTTCATTTTCATATAAACCAGGATGCAAGAGAGGTGTTTTGAAACATCTTAATATGAACATCGAAAGTGGACAAACAGTTGCTCTTGTTGGCGCATCAGGGGGTGGTAAAAGCACAATACTACAGCTCCTACAAAGGTTTTATGATCCAGACTCAGGTCAGATACTAATTGATGGACACAACATAACCGAAATGAAATTAGATCAGTTAAGGAATTCAATAGCTTTTGTCAGTCAAGATGTTGCAATTTTTGATGAGACAATAGGTTTTAATATAAAGTATGGGAGAATGGATGCTTCAGAACAAGAGGTGATCGAGGCAGCAAAAGCGGCAGCAGCACATGAGTTTATAACTACACTTCCTGAAAAATATAATACCCATATTGGACAAGCTGGTTTGAAAATATCAGGAGGACAGAAGCAGCGAATTGCAATCGCAAGGGCTTTATTGAAAAACGCTCCAATATTGCTTCTAGATGAAGCGACAAGTGCCCTAGATGCAATATCAGAAACAAAGGTCCAACAGGCTCTTAACAATCTCAAGAAAGGGCGTACAACAATGATAATAGCTCATAGACTCTCAACAATAGAAAACGCCGACCTAATTTATGTAATTGCAGATGGAAAAGCAGGAGAGTTTGGAACTCATAAAGAGTTATTGAATAAAAGTGAAAGATACAGTAAGTTATATTCCTATTATAAGTATTCCACAAAAACAAAAAAGTAATTCAATGACTCAAGAGAACAAATCGTTTTTAAAAATTCATGTTGTTTGTACTGCCTTGTTGCTGTCAGCATGTAGTGGTAACGGAACACCTAAAGAAGCTGTCCAAAACCTCACAGGAAGTGATAAACGTTTATATGAAGAAGCACTAGGTGATGTTGGTGAAAACAATGCTGCTGCATTAGAAAAACTCGATTTACTTGAACTAACACATCCGAACTCGTCAAATCTTCCTGAAGCTATGACTTTGAAGCTTTATGTGCTTTACTCAAGTGGAAAGTTTGAAGAGGCAATTGCTCAAGCAGATAAGTTCATCAGTCTATATCCGAACAATAAGAGTACGCCTTATGCATACTATATAAAGGGTATGGCAAGACATGGCATGATGATGGATACTCAAAGAGACCAACAAAATACTCAAGATGCTGCTGATGCTTTTGATGAGCTTGCAAAACGATTTCCTGATTCTGAATTTGTGAAAGCATCCAGACAAATGGCAGATCATGCAGATAATATGCTTGCAATGAAACAAGTGGAGATTGGTAGGTTTTATGCAAAGAATGGACAATATGGCCCTGCAGCTGAAAGATATCAGTCTGTACTAAAAAATTATGGAAATTCAGTAGCAGCACCTGAAGCAATGTATAGAATGGTCGAAGTACATAATAATTTGAACTCACCACAAAATGCAGAGAGCTACTATAGGATGTTACAGCAAAGACATCCAAATAATGTCTGGACAGAAAAAGCTACAAAGATAGTAAGAATCACAAGGTATTCTGATAATTCAAATCAAAGAATGAAGACGAAAGAACTTGTTATACCTGGTGAAGAAACTGGTTTCTATGAATAAATAAAAGCATCGTGATAGAAACAATAATAGACTTCATAATACATTTTGTGGAGTCATTGGGTTACTTTGGCATATTTATAATGACTGTTGTCGAAGGAACTCTTATACCAATACCAAATGAGATCACAATGATTCCCGCTGGCTACCTTGTAGCTACAGGGAAAATGCATATGTTTGGAGTTCTAGCTGCAGGGATTCTTGGGAACCTTGTAGGTGGTTTGATTACATACTATATTGCATACCACTATGGGAGGTCACTCATTACGAAGTTCGGAAAATATGTTGGATTTTCTGAAGACAAACTTCATAAAGTTGAAGCTTACTTTGAATCACATGGTCCAATATCAATTGCACTTGGCCGGATAATGCCTGGATTAAAACACTTTATATCTTTTCCTGCAGGGCTTGCTAAAATGGATCTTAAGCTTTTTTCAATCTTTACAGTAATTGGTGGAGGGTTATGGCTTGTGATGCTTGTACTCCTAGGTTACTTCATAGGAGATAATGAGGCTGCTGTCGGTCCTTATCTCAAGAAAATGCAATGGTTTATAATTGGTGGGATTGCATTTGTTGTGATTCTTTACTCTTTTTTAAATAAAAGAAAGAAAGGAAGTAATTAACTTCCTTTTAGACTCCTTATGATTTCAACTGTTTTATCTTCTGTAAGATTTTCATAGTAATCATCATTTATTTGCATCATAGGTGCTGCAGTGCAGGCACCAAGACACTCAACTTCAACTATGGAAAACAATCCATCTTCTGTTGTTTCACCTATGTCTATACCTAATTCCTTCTTACAAGCCTTAACTATGTTATTTGATCCACAGAGCCAGCAAGGAGTTGTTCTACATATTTGAATTAAGTGTTTTCCAACAGGTTTTTTGTTATACATCGTATAGAAGTTTGCCACTTCATAAACCTGCATCGGAGGTATGCTTAAGAGATCTGCTACATAGTCCATAGCTGTTGTTGGAATCCAATTATCGTTCTGCTCTTGAGCGAGATATAGCAGAGGCATTACTGCACTCCTTTCTTTTCCCTTTGGATACTTTTTAAGTATCTCATGAACTTTTATCATATTCTCATCTGAGAACTTGAATTCTGTTTTAGCGTTCATAATTCCTTATGTATACTGATTAATTTTTCTATGTCTTGTCCTACTATAGACTGTATGTTTGAAAAGATCTTATCTTCTGGCCAATTCCACCACTGGATCTCAAGAAGCATTTTGATTGTTTTATCATCAAATCTTTGCCTTATTATCTTTGCAGGGTTACCAGCTGCAATGCAGTAATCAGGTACATCTTTTGTAACAACTGAACAAGCTCCAATTATTGCCCCTGAGCCAATTTTGACCCCTGGCATTATTGTTGCATTGTGTCCTATCCATACATCATTTCTAACCTCATTATCAGGACTGATAGGATAGTTTGGTTGATAACTCCTGCTCCATTCCTGTCCAAAGACTGCAAATGGATAGGTTGAAAACCCATCATACTGATGATTTGCAGCACTTGTTAGAAACTGTACACCATGTGCTATGGAGCAAAATCTTCCTATTATTAAAGCTCCTGGAACTCCTTCATACAGATATGGTGCTATTTTCCTTTCATAATCATCCCCAGGAATAAGGTCAAAGTCATTATAATAGGTGTAAGTCACCAACTCTTATTTGAGGATTATGTACAACATTCTTTAGAAGAACTGTGTGTGGGTAGACAGTTCCATCAGGCAGAATAAGAGGATTAATTTTATCTTTAAACTCAGTCATATTGTTTATCTATCTACTTCTCCGAAAACTATATCCATGCTACCGATGTTTGAGACTACATCTGCAAGCATATGTCCACGACTCATTATATCAAGAGCTTGAAGGTGTGCAAAACCAGGAGCTCTTATGTAACATCTGTATGGTTTATTTGTGCCATCGGATACAAGATGTACACCTAGTTCTCCTTTTGGTGCTTCTACTGCAACATAGACCTCACCTTCTGGTACGTTGTATCCTTCTGTAAAGAGCTTGAAGTGATTTATCATATCCTCCATCGATTCCTTCATTTCAGAACGTTCAGGTGTTGCTATGCGAAGGTCATCTGTTTTTATCGGTCCTCCTGGCATCTTATCAAGGCATTGTTTGATTATCTTGATTGATTCGTGCATTTCAGCAATCCTTACAAGATATCGATCATAGCAATCTCCTGCAGATCCTACTGGAATCCCAAAATCAAGCTGCTCATAGACCTCATAGGGTTGATCCTTACGGAGATCCCAATTCACTCCAGATGCCCTCAACATTGGACCAGAAAACCCCCACTCAAGTGCTTGATCTTTTGTCATGATGCCTATATCGACAAGCCTTTGCTTAAAAATTCTGTTTTCTGTCAGGAGAGCTTCCATATCATTTAATTTAGGGGGAAGAGCCTCGAAGAATTCAGATATGTCAGATAGTAGGGCATCATCTAAGTCAGATGCTACTCCACCTGGTCTGATATAGTTTGCGTGCATTCTTGAGCCACTTGCGCGCTCGTAAAACTCCATCATTCTTTCTCTTTCTTCAAACATCCATAGCAATGGAGTCATTGCACCGACATCAAGAGCCTGGGTTGTAATGTTAAGGAGGTGGTTCATGATACGAGTTATCTCACAAAACAAAACCCTTATGAACTGAGCCCTAAGAGGTATCTTACATCCTAGAAGTTTTTCTACCGCTAAAGAAAAGCAGTGCTCGTATGACATTGGAGAAACATAGTCAAGTCTGTCGAAGTACGGAACAGCTTGGAGGTAGGTTTTATATTCTATTAGCTTCTCGGTTCCCCGATGTAGCAAACCTATATGAGGATCAGCCCTTCTGATGACTTCCCCATCCATGTCAAGTATTAGCCTCAGAACCCCATGAGCTGCAGGGTGCTGAGGACCGAAGTTAATTGAAATTTCTTCGATTTTTGTTGTCATTTACTGAATTAGTTCTTGTATTTCCTTTGCATATTTCTCATTAAACTCAGTTGTTGTGACTGATATTGAGTACTTCTGAGCTTTAGAAATGATGAAATCCACTACCTTTTCTTCTAAGACAGCACCTTGTATGACATCTATATTCTCCTGTTTTGCAAAGAATGCATCTATCATTTCAGCGCTATCAGGTCTTTTCATTTTCTCAATCATCTTTGCATTCTCCATATCCTCTCCAGTTACAGTAATTGCATTCTTCTTTGCAACATCTGCCAAGATTAAACCTAATTTCACTCTGCGTTTTGCAATATCTCTTACTTCCTGTTTTGATTCTTCTTCTGACTTTGTGATTGAACCATTAGCTATTTTAGCAGAAATATCTTTCCACATATTTTGGAAATCTGATTCAATCATATCTTCAGGAAGATCAAAATCACATTCAGAATCTATTTTATCAAAGAGCATTTTCTTTGTTCTCAATCTGGATATTGAATTGAAGTCGTTTGCAATCCTACTTTGAATTAATTCATCTAGCTTATCTAAAGAATCAACGTCAAAACGCTTTTTTAGTTCTTCCTGTGAATCACCACTCTCATCTTTAACCAGAATATCATGGACTTTCACTGCAAAATCTACATCTTTTCCTGCTAACTTCTCTTCATTATAATCCTTAGGGAACTTCACTTTGATTGATTTTTCATCACCTTTCTTAAAGCCCACTAATTTGTCTTCAAAATCTTTTATGAACTGTCCATCACCTATATCTATTCTTATCTGAGATGCTTGGTTGCCTTCGAATTCCTCACCATTAAGCTTGCCATGGAAATCAATGATGACTGCATCACCAACAGCAGCAGAATGTCCCTCAGGAGCTTCTTTGTAATTTGTGACCATTCTAGTTAAAGCATCTTTTGCTTGCTTTATGTCATCATTGCTTACGTTCAGTTCAAGGATTTCTATTCTGTACTTATCTGATGAGAAATCTATTTCTGGAACAGTAGGCATTATGTTAAAGCCTATAGAAATTTTTAGTTCACCTTCTGGATTAAACTCTTTAATTTCTATATTTGGCATGCCGACTGAGTTCAAGTCGTTTTCTCTTGCCACTCTCAGAACAAGACTATGAATTAATTTGTCTATATGTTCTGTCATAACCTGCTTTCCTATCTGACGCTTCACAATACTTACAGGTGCTCCTTTGCCTTTTGAGAAACCAGCTAGTTTAAATGTTTTTGCTCTCTCAGCTATGTCAGCATCAACTTCCTTCGATATTTCCAATGCACTTGCTGTGATTAGAAACTCAATCTTGGTTTTTGTGTCTGAGGTTTTTTCAATGCTCTTAACTATGTTGTCATGAGTATTACCTTTTGATGCCTCTTGATGATCGTTCGCTATATTCATATTTAATTTTTTAGATGTTAATTTTCACGTTTGAAGTTTATCATATAATTTATGTATCTTAAATACATCTAATATTTTTTATCATTTAAAATTTTTTTTAATTCTAATTTGTATTAATATTGCTCACAAAGGTAGTAATAAAATAAGCAAAATATGACAAGAAAACATATAACCCCTCCTAACGGTGAAAAAAGTTTTACTACATTCATGCTGTGCGCCTTGTTCAGGAGAAGTCATTGAGGCAATGGTTGCATCAGGATTAGAACTGACAATTCTATTTTATAATCCAAATATCCATCCTAAAAAAGAATATGAAATTAGGAAGAATGAGAACATAAGATATGCTGAGAAGTTAGGTATTCCGTTCGTTGATTGTGATTATGATGTACAGGATTGGTTTAGAAGAGCTAAAGGGATGGAGTTTGAACCTGAAAGGGGCATAAGATGTACTATGTGTTTCGATATGAGATTTGCAAGGACAGCTCTATATGCTCACGAGAATAACTTCAAAGTTTTTACTAGTTCCCTCGGGATATCTAGATGGAAAAATATGGATCAAATAAATGATTGTGGTACAAGGGCTGCAGCTCTGTATGATGGTTTGAATTATTGGATATACAACCGGCGACTCGACGGTGGAAGTGCTAGAATGTATGAAATAGCTAAAGCAGAAAATTTCTATAAACAGGAATACTGTGGTTGTATTTATTCATTGAGAGACTCAAATGAATGGCGACAAAAGAATGGACGTCCTGAAATAGAAATCGGCAAGGAATATTATTAAGTTATTTTTATATATTGCAAGTAGTATAATTTTTGTATCAAGATTTTTTTCATTTTTGTACCTCATTGATACTTGAATCGATGCTGCTTGATGATATCATAGAGATTACAAACTAAAGTAATCAAAATACAATCTTTAATGGATATAACTCAGACAAAACAATTGGAAATCCTCTCTGTTGAGCCTGGGAATAGGGATTTTGAAGAGTTTCTATTCAAAAAGGATCTTAAGCAGGATGAGATGAAAGATTGTATGAGTTTGTTCAAATATCTCAGAAACGGCTTCGGTGAAAATGCATATCAGAGAATTTTAAAACATATTAGATATGCTGGAGTAAGACAGGAACGAAATGCAGTTGTTTTAGTTGTTCAAAGTGATTTCATTAAGACAGTCATAATACAGAGTTATTTCCGAGACATATCAACTTTTGTCTACAATAACTGCAGTGCTGCTAAAAAGATTGAGATAATCGTTAAGAAACTCGATAATCCTATAAAACTTGAAAAACCTACAACTCAGCAAGTTGTTCAGGTTACTGCTGCCAAACAGTACATTGAAGAGCATAAAAAACAAAACATTGATTCTCATATAAGTTTTGAGAATTTTGTATTTGGAGATTCAAATAAAGTCGCATATTGGTCTGCAAGGCAAGCATCTGACATGATTGTTCACAATACAGCCAATTCTATTCCATGCTTATGTATCTTTGGGCCAGTCGGAATGGGTAAAACTCATCTGATGAAATCAATAGTTTCACAAGTTAGAAACACTAGTTCAGAAGCAAAGATAGAGTACTTGTCTGCAGAAGAGTTTAAGGAGAGTTACATTGATGCGATAAGAAGAAATGATCTGTTTTCATTCAAAAAGCGCTTCGCTGACCTAGATGCTCTTCTGATGGATGATGTGCAATTTATCTGTTCAGGGAGTGGTAACTTAGAAAAAGAATTCGCTAGAATCTTGAACCATCTTATAGATAACAGAAGGTGGATAGTTATTGCTTGCGATAGACCTCCATCGAGTTTAAGTATAGATGAACGGACTAAGTCACGGATATCAAGCGGTTTTAAAGCAAGTATACAGCAATCTGATTTCAACTTAAGAATGCTCATCCTTCAGTCTAAGATGCAGAGAATGTATAATTCCTATGACATATCAAATGATACCCTGCAGTATATAGCTCAAAATGTTATGTCTAGTATCAGAGAGCTTGAGTCAATCCTTCATAATATCATTAGTTATGCAAGTCTCATGAAGGTTAGAAACATCCAGGATAATCTAGTACAAGAAATAATTGGTAGATGTGATTTCAAAACAAATGATGTGAAGTCCATAACTGAGGTCCAAGAGATAAGAACTACTGGCACTAACCTTTCATTTGATGATTTTTTAAATAAGACTTGTTCATATTATGGAGTCACAAGGAATGATATTTTAGGAACAAGCAGGATACAAAAGGTCTCAAGAGCTAGAGCTGCTGTTGCTTATATTCTAAGAAATAATACAGCTATGACTTTGAAAGATATTGGAGAAAAGCTCAGTAGAAACCATGCAACAGTAATGTATCTAATAAACTCTGCAACAGAAGATAAGTCTCTTCAAGATGAAATAAACAACATCATCAAGCAAATCAAATGAAGAAATATGATGTAGTTATTGTAGGATCAGGTCCAATAGCTCTCACAACTGCTTTATTGCTCTCTAAATACAAAGTTGCCCTCGTATTAAACAAAAGCTTTCAAAAGCAAATAAATGGTCCAGCAAGGCTCTTCGCAATAGCACAAAACTCATATGATGTTTTTAGTGAATTAGGTTTAAAAGAAAAACTTTCTGAGAATGGACAGCCTATAAATCACATTAGAGTTGTTGATGATAATTCTTATTCTAAGGTTGATTTCTCACCTGAAGACATTGGTCTGGAAAATTTTGGATACATGGTAGATGAGTTTGTGCTGTTAGAATTTTTACAAGAAAAACTACAAGAAAATTCTTATAAGATAGATACTTATAATTCTTCAAATGACATTAAAATAGAGCTCAAAGAGTTTTTTAACCATATTATCTCTGATGACTTTCAGGAAATCTATGCACCTTTAGTGATTGGTGCAGATGGAAGAACATCAATTGTAAGGAATCTAGCTGGTATACAAACAACTGAGCTGGACTACAATGAGACTGCTATCGTTATTGATATCATCCACCATAAATGGCCTCATAATGGAGTAGCAGTTGAAAAATTTACGCCTAGTGGACCTTTTGCAATTCTACCGAAACACAATCTAAATGGTACAACATCATCCCTTGTATGGGTTGAAAAAGGTAGGATATCAAAGGATGACATTGAGTTCTTTGACAAAAAAACTCTTAAATCTCTGATAATGAAAAAGTTAAATTCTTATCTAGGAGATATAGAATTAGCATCCGAGCCTATTACATATTGTTTAAAACTTCAGCAAGCAAACAAACGATATGGGCATAGAGTTGTTCTTGTTGGAGATGCCGCACAAGGAATTCATCCAGTTGCAGGACAAGGCGTCAATCTTGGAATAAGAGATGTGCAAGGGATTGTAAAAATGATCTCTGAAAGCCTTGAGATTGGTTTAGATATAGGTTCTAAATCTCTTCTAGAAGATTATGGGAAGTCTCGTGATTTTGATGTCAGAAAGATGACAGCCTCTACAACTTTTTTAGTAAAACTTTTCGGTAATGATATTCTTCCTTTGAAACTCCTGAGGAGAGCTGGATTAAGGGCTTTTGATAAGATAAATTTTGTCAAGACTCTTGCGATGAGATATGCATCTGGTTTGTAATTATTGTTTTCCACTGTTGCTTTTTTTAACAATATGATAGGATCGCAAGAATTCATAAGTTTTACTTAGAAAATATGCGCAAAATCACATTAGATAAAGGTTTTCAAGCAATGTCTTCTGTTTACATGCCTTTAATGTTTTCAACAATCACAAGCTATGCAATAAGTCAACTCACTCATAAGGGAGCAGAGCACCATGAAATTACGCCAAAGAATCACAGCAGTGCAGATGTCCATTTAAAAGCAACTAAAGCATTCTTTTCATCAGTCACATCGGATGCAGTTTGTAATGATTTAAAATCAAATTTTGTAGTTTATAAAGGATGTACGTGGTTAGTAAAGGAGGTTCTAGGAAATGGAATTGACTATGGTATCTCTTTGTTTGATTCACATGATGATCATAGTACAATTTAATTGAATTTTTTTATAAAAAATATAGAAAGTTCATATAATAACACCATTGGGATTGCTAGCGACACCTGACTTATTACATCTGGTGGAGTGATTATAGCAGCAACAACAAAGTTCAGAACTATCGCATGCCTCCTGTACTTTCTAAGTACCTCAACACTAACAACACCTAACTTTGAAAGCATCAGCAGTATTATTGGGAGTTGAAAAACTATTCCAAAGCTAATCAGAAGCTGAGTGATTGTACTGAGGTACTCACTTATTCTTGCTTCCAAAACAATTGGGATCTCAGAATGATTATAATTGATCAGGCCTTCGAAGCTAATGAAAAACTTACATGCAATTGGTGCTACAAGAAAAAATGCAATGCTGATTCCTATAAAAAACAAACAAATAGAACCTAAAACAAATGGTAAAATAACCCTTTTTTCTTTCTTATAAAGCCCAGGAGAAAGAAAGCGATATATTTGAAATATTATATATGGAAATGATAGTCCTAGACCAAGAAACAAACTCAATCTCATATGAGTCATGAAACCTTCTGTGATACCAGTAAAAATCAGTTTTTTATTGGTACTGTGTTGGGTTATTGCTTGCACTAAGGGCGCAGCAAGGAAGTCGTATACATCATTTGCAAAAAACATCGAAAAACAACATAGAACTATAAAAACAATAACACATCTTATGATTCTGTTTTGTAGCTCATTTATATGAGCTTCTATAGGAGCTTCGTTGAGAATTTCTTTATTTTCTGTCATGCCACCAACTTTCAATTTCTTTAGCTAATTTAGAGTATTGATCTTTAAGGAAAAAAATCATATGACCGATTTTCTTCATGATTTTCACTATATCTTTTGGCTCAAGCACAATAAATGCTGTAATTGTAATTATAATAATCTCACCAAAGGATATAAACATTATTTGATTATTTGAGATATTTATGTAGATCTTCTTTTGGAAAATCAGATTTCAAAATTTTATTGTTCTTATCAAGTAATGCAAGATATGGGACATGCCACGATATTTCCCCTTCTTCATTGCGCTTAGCAAATTCTATTTTGATGGTATCTTTAAGAGCAAAAAGGTTTTCATCTGTTGGCTTTAGATGATAGACATTATATTTCATCTGCCCAACAAATTCTTTTATTGTTTTTATATCTTTGTCTATTGAAATAAATATAATATTTTTAGCTGAGATTGTTTTGATTGTCTCTTTGCATGGTTCACACCATGATGCAAACAAGAACAATACTTTATCTCCAGGTGTTTTCTTTACATTACTTGCAAGTTGTTCAACATCAACAGGTATTAGATCTCCTGCTGCTGCAGAGTTTATGTGAAATAACAAGGCAAAAAGAAGTATGATTTTTTTCATTTTATATATCTATATAATTGTCTGATGTTTACATTATCTTTTATGAGTCGATTGTCTTCATCGAGAATTGCTATATGAGGGATTGTATCTCTATATTTTATGTTAAATTTTCTGAAGACATTCAATATCTCCTCTGGACTGTTCATGTAATATACGTCAATGCTCTCAGGCATTTTTGAAGTCATTGCTGAAATCTTTTCATAGTCTTTATCAAGTGATATAAAAAGGATTCGTTCTGTTTTTCCACTTTTTACAATCTCATCAATTGCACTTTTACAATAAGGACACCATGATGTGAAGAAGAACAAGATTTTCTTATTATCCTCTATTCTGTTTAATGTCATTGTGAGGGTGTTTATGTCAACAACATGGAGCTGTCCAGCTGCAACTTTATTTACATTTAATATATTTAGTAGTAGTACTACAACAAGTGCTACCAAAGTTTTTTGAGAAGTTTGTATATTCATTTTCATAAGGTTTTTTTATTTTATAACATAAGCAACCTCATAGTATTTTAATCTTTATAGCAAAACAATGCAAAAAAATACTTTAAAAAAGATTATTGAACAATATAAAAAAGAAATTGAACAGCTGATCATAGGAAAGGCAAATCTTGAATATAGAATAAAGGCTCTTGAAGAAAACCTACAAAACCTCACAGAGGAACTTAAGAAAGAGTTAGATATTTTCTGTAAGAATTCAATAGATGGTTTCGACATTGGTTCCTTTATTGATAATGAGCTGCTTAAACAAAAAGTCGCAAAATCTGAAATTGAATCATTGTTATTTGATCTAGAAAACGTCACACAAGAAATAACAGATAAAAACATTGATAAAAAAACTATGGAGCATTTATTAGATGAAATACTTCTGAAGGAAAAAATCGCAGAAGAAAAAAATGAGATGAAAGTAATAGATGCATTTGCTCTGTATAGTGCAACAGCAAAAGAATCCTAGTTGAAAATTTTGTTTTTTATTTTTGTTATCTTTCCAATCATCTCAAGCTGTTTTTGCATAAATTCAAGTAGATCATCAGACTTTGCAAGCTTGATGTGTAACAGGCAATTCTTATAAACACATGCAAGCATCATTCTTCTGGTATAGTAATCAAAGCCAGTTGACTTGTGTTCTACTGAATTCCATATTGTGTCTGTTGTGTAGAAAATGTGTGAGACTTTAAATGATAGATTATTTTTCATCCATAGAATCTTTTTTACGACTTCTTTATAGCACAACATATATTGCAATCTTGCCTCTAAAAGTTTTGAAACCTGTATATGAATTGGGAATGTATAGAACCCTTCTGTAATTATTTTCATCATCTCAGAATCAACTCTTGCGAAAAATCTTTCAGCTAAGCTAATATTACCCTTTGGAAACATTACCATGAAAATATCTCTTGAGATATTATTTGCTTTACAAACAGCATCTATGAGACCTTCATCCCAATTATGATCTTTTATGTTATCAATTGCTGAATTAAGTAGTTTTTCTTCATTCATTTTAACTTAGTGTTTTTGCAATTAGGAAACGCCCCCTTTCAACCTGCATTATGTGTTCTATCTTTGACAACTCTATGAGCTTCCCATTTGATGGTTTTATTAACCAAAATCTGAAACCATTATCAAGTAACTGCCTTACAACATTTTGCACATTAACATATTTGGCCATTTGATATTTTGACCAACTGGTGATGATCTTTATCTTTGGAGATGCAGCTATGATTTTTTGAGCACCTAAAATGATACTGAGCTCGCTACCATGTGTGTTGATATGTAGCATTGAAACATTTGTTAATCCTTCGAGTGCAGAATCTAATGTAACTGACTCAACAACCTCACTGTTGTCGTAATTTGTATATATATTTTCTTGCTCAAGAATAATATTAGCGACGCCAAAGTTACTACGTTTTTGATGATCTTGCATGTCTAACATTAACTTTGTATTTTGGTCAAATAATACTTTGTTAAATGTTTTCACATTATTAAACCTGTTTATTCTGATTGAACTATCAAGTAATTTAAAAATATGCTTTCGAGCTTCGAAGCTGTAAACATTACCTTGATCACCAACTATCCTTGCAAGATATAGTGTGTAATAACCGAATCCAGCACCAGCATCTATAACTTTGTCACCTGGCTTCAGAAGGCTATACATAATATTGCTTATCTGAGCATCTATATAACCCTTGTCAACTACTTCTCTGCCGCTAAGAGATATCTCATCTGTATCAAGTAGTATCTTATCTCCTGAAAATACATTTCTCACAACAACATTACTTCCATAACAACTATTTTTTGTATGTCTTTCAGTATTCATGTAAAAAGCTAAACACCCACAAAACACCAAAATAAGAGATAAATATAATACATGTATTTTATTTCTTGAGAGAAACGCACTTTTTGGTTCACTCGTATAATTTTCTCTTGCAGGCATTACAACAGTCTTTTTTCCTAATCCCCAATTTGCTATATGTTCAGGTGGTTTAGGAGGTCTCGACTTATCCTTGAGTTTGCTTGTGAAACTTGGTTTTATAGGCTTTTGGAGAGCAACTGGTTGGTTTTGTGTATTTTTCTTTTTTTCTTGTTCTTCCCTATCTATCTCATCTATCAAGTCTTTTAGCCAATCAAAATTTTCATCATCATCTTTTTTCTCAACTTGATTATTTGCAGATACGACTTCTGTTTTGTCATTTGAATCAAAGACACTGTCTATTATATCAGTTGTATCTTCATTATCTTGTTTTGTGTCCTTTTTATCATCCTTAAAAAGCTCATCAAAAAGCTTATCAAATTCACTTTTATTTTTATCCTCTGACATTTTCTAACTTTTTAACTATTTTCCTCTTCTAGGATCGTCCTTTAGAATGATGTAATTAACAACTTTATCAACACCTTTTGTACTGCTTGCTATACTCAGAGCTTTATCCATTTCATCTTTATTTTGTGCTATTCCAAGAAGATAAGCAACAGAATTATTTACAGAAATTTTATAATTTGTTGACATGAAATTCTTCTCAACAAGGAATCTGCTGCTAATAGCTTGTTCAATTAATGCATCATTCGCTGAATTCTTGATTGGCTTCATCTCAACATTTATTTCATTTATAACCTCTCTTACTCCCTTGACTGACCAGGCTATTTTTACAGCATTCTCAGCGCATTCATTAGAAACAACACTGCCTGTCATTAAAACTCTACCCTCAAGGACATTCAAACTTATTGACATGAATAGGTGTGCATTACCGCTTTTTGAGAATTCAGAAGTAATTTTACTATAGATCATTTTATCATCTATCATTGCTCCTATAGATCTCTCATCAGAAATCAGCATAGTAGTTGTCGCAACGGATAATGGTAACACTGCTGCACACCCAGATAAAGATATTTGCACAAGTGATAATAGTGCGAAAAGTTTATATTTTTTATTCATTTATCAATGTTTTTTTAGCTTGTATTATTTTTGCTGCAAGGTATTCTGTACCACCTTTATCTGGGTGGTTTATAAGCATAAGTTTTTTGAAAGCACTCAATATTTCATCTTTTGAAGCTCCTTGTTTAACACCAAGAATTTGCATTGCTTCTTCTCTTGTTATGCTGTTAGCAGGATTTTCTCTATATCTTTTTTTACCATCTATTCTATCCACTAATGCTTGAAGATAGATTATAAGACCAGGGATTGATTGTCTTAAGAAATGCTTGAATTTGCCAGTCTTAACATTATTTTTGTAAAAATAATAAGTGATTAAACTGAAAATCAAAAAGTTGAACATAGTCTATAATCAATTATATTAGATTCTTACAAAAGGTTTTTCGATGGTGTTTTGATAACCCATTCTCAAAGATACCATGCATATGTTCGGAAGTACAATATCCCTTATTTTTCATCCAATTATAGCATTGATTCTCATCATGTGATAGTTCAGACATGATTTTATCTCTAAACTCCTTAACAATAACCGAAGCAGCTGCTATGTTATAACATGTCGCATCACCTTTAACTATTGTCTCAACATTACATTTAGAGACTTCAAATGGATTGATTATACCATCAACAAAAATTAATTTATTTTCTTTTTTGACATTATGTAAAGCTTGTTTCATAGCATTATTTGTAGCAACAACAATTCCATCTGCATCAATTTTTTCTGGACTTATAATGCCTATTCCGTAATGAAGTAAATCTTGCTCAGATAATTCAATTAATTTTTTATTTATAAAATCTCTTTTCTTAGCTGTAAGCTTTTTTGAATCGTTTACTCCTATTTTAGAAAGAAGTTCCTCTGTAATTGAATCAGCAAACCAAACAGCTGCAGCAACAACTGGTCCTGCAATCGCACCGCGACCAACTTCATCTATTCCAATTGCATCGAGTTTTAACAACATAAATAATGATATTTTTTAATTAAGACAAGAATGTATTTTTAATTTCTAAATTATCTTGATACAATATACAAAGGAACTTAAAAATAAATTATAAAATGTACGCTAGAATATATAAGGAGAAAAAATCCATAACTCAATCAGCACCATTTGAAGGAAAATGGATTCTAGAGTTTATTCCTAGCCCTGAGGGAGTCTACGTTAGTGGCACTATGAATTGGAATGCAAGCACTGACGTTAATAAACAAATAAAACTAAAATTTGATACAGTTGATGCAGCTAAATCATATGCTGAAGAACATGGAGTAACAATAATATTTGAATCAGAAGAATCATTGAATTCTAAAAAAATTACTAAAAAATCTTATTTAGAAAATTTTAAATAATTAAAGTAGAAGCTCTAGTATTTGATCTTGCTTTTTACCCAACCTTTAAATTCATTAAAGTTCAATGGTTTTTTAAACCAAGAATACTGGTAGTTTATATCCTCGGCTTCAATTTTATCTTCTGCACTTATGACAACTATAGGCACCTGATATCTTGACATCTCAAATATGACATTCTTGCCTTTAAAGTTCTCTTCTATGTTCCAATCTGTCACAACAAGATCAGGTACTAAATCTATTTGCATAAGCTCCTGAAACTCCTTATGTGAACTTGCAGTAAAAATCCTATCAACACCTAACTTTGTAAGAAAGAACTTTGTAATTTCCATAGTTGTTTTGCAATCTTCAACAACAATTGCTGTCTTTGTCATTTTTCATCAACCTCGAAAAATTTTTTATTTTTAAAAATGAATTCTTTATCCTCGATCTTATTGTTTGAATTAAAATTTTTAAATGCAATGAATGATCTAGGTCTGTCATTAACATATATAGCCACACTATTAAGATTTTGTTTCAAAAAGTTAACTTGTAGATCAACTTTCTCATCATCCTGTTTTGTGAAGCTTAGTTTAAGCTCAGTCTCATCATCATTACAAAGACACTCAAATCCCTCAAAATCATTTTTGAATTCAAGAGATTCTTTTGCCAGAAAAGTCAGAAACTTCGGATCTTGCTTGATTTTCGTAAGTTCATCGAGCTCATGATCGTAATATGTAACTATATCCTTGTTTATTAAGATAGAAATGCTTTTGGGGTTTTTATAATCTATTTTCATCATACCAGGCTTTTTCACATATATTTTTCCTGTCTTAATCTGTTCGTTAGTTTTTTCCAAGAAATCAGTAGAAAAGCTTTTCATACTATTCATACTGTTCTGTACCGAATGAACTTTACTTTCTGTGCAGGGGCTCAGCTCAGTGCCAAACGCTGCAGCAGAGAAAATACAGATCATACAAAGTATTTTGAGACATACTGAAATAGATGTCAAGATTTTTCTCATAAAAATCACTTATCTTTACCAAATGCTGTTAAAACAAATACATCCTCTTTAGCAACATCATATATATGATCAAATCTACCAGAAGATCCCTTGTGGCCAGCATTCATATTCATTTGCAAGAACAACATTTTATCTTTCATTACAGGTCTCAATCTTGCAACAAACTTAAGAGGTTCCCAATATGTAACTCTTTGGTCATGTAAACCTGATGAAATATACAGGTGAGGATATTCTTGATCTTTTATGTTGTCATAAGGAGAATAAGACTTAAGATATTCAAATACTGACTTATCAGTTATAGGATTACCCCACTCTTTGAACTCAAGCGGTGTTAGAGGCAACGTATCGTCAAGCATTGTATTCACAACATCAACAAAAGGAACTTGTGTCACTGCTGCTTTGAATAGATCTGGTCTATTGTTTATGCAGTAACCAATCAGTATTCCTCCAGCACTACCTCCTTCAATTGCTATAGATGATGCATATCCTTTATCTTTTAAGTATTCTGCAACTTTTATAAAATCTTCAAATGTATTTCTTTTGTATCCTAGTTTTCCTGCTTCATACCACATTCTTCCAAACTCACCACCACCTCTTATGTGAGCCTCTGCAAACACAAATCCTCTATCTAACATTGGGAAGATAGAAGGTCTGAAGTTAGTTGAAATAGTGATGCCATAAGATCCATATCCATGCAAGTAGAGAGGCTTAGGACCTTTATCTTGAGATTTCTTATAGATGATTGTCACTGCTGCTTTGACGTTATCAGATAAATAAATATTATTTTTATCTTTAATTTCTTCATTGAAGTACACGGCAGGCACATCTAGCATTTCATAGCGCATTTCGTAATCATCTGGGTTGAAGCCATCGAACTTAATTTCTTTTAACTTATTTGTTTCAGCCGTATTGAAATCATATTCAAAGACTATTCCAGGTGTTTTAAAGGAACTATATTTATATCTTAACTTGCCTGAATCGAATGTTGTGAAGTTCAGAACTGCATCATAAGACGGCTCATCAAACTTAATGTCTTGTTTGAATTGTATATTTCCATCTTCTTGGTTGAGTCCGTAGACTGCTATGTTTGGCAATCCATCTTTCCTGTTTTCAAGAACAAGATTATCCTTGTAAGTTACAACAGTTGTTAGAGGTACTGACAGGTTATGAGCTATAAGCTCTTCAACTTTCGAATGATCATTTATATCCATCTTGACTAGGCGGAAGTTATCACCCATATCGTTTGTAAGGATGTAGAAGAAATTACCATTCTGTGCAACACTAAATATGTGTCCTGGTTTTCTTTCAAAAACAAACTTACAAGCTTCTGGACTTACTTCAGTTTCTCTCAGGCCAAGGTATTTAGATTCAGTTGAAGTATAACTACTTGAGTTAATAAAAAGGATGTCATTGCTGCTTGATTTTTCCATACCAACTTCAAAGGTATAGTCTTTCTCATGAAATATCTCAATGTCAGGTGCATCTGAACCTATTTCGTGATACATAATCCTCTCAGATCTCCAGAATTCATTTGAAGGTATGTAGAAAAAGCCTTTACCATTTTGATGCCATATTATGTCGCCCATAGTGTTTTTGACTTTATCATCAACTACTTTACCTGTTTCAATTTCTTGAACCACGACATTGTATCTCTCATTTCCTTCATAATCCACTGAGTAAGCGACTAGTTCTTGAGATGGGCTGACTTCTTTTGTATGCATTGTGAAGAATTTTGAGCCTTCAGCAAGTTTATTGCAATTCAAAAAGACATCCTTACCTACGTTGTTGCTATTAATCTCTTCAGTTATTTGTTTTATAACAGCTTCTTCACTCACACCTTCATCAGCTAGTCTTCTTGCATGATTCCAATACTGATCATTTTCGAGAATATAACTGTAATAAAAATATTTATCATCCTTATAAGGCACAGTATAGTCCTTAATTGGAGTCTTAGCTTTTATCTCTTGGAATATCTTTTCTAATAAATCTACCTTTTGTTTGAAAAATTTATCTGAGAATTCGTTTTCAGCTTTTACGTATGATAGAATCTCTTCATCTGAGATTTCAGGCCAATTTTTGTCTCTTAACCGTTTGTATGGATCTGACATTTCAATTCCATGCACTGTAAATTTTTCAGTCCTTTGTTCGACTTTAGGCATATTGCTATGATCTTGTTTAGACATTGTAGAAATTACAAAGTATATAGCAATAAGAATGGAGAAAATCCATATAGATATATTTTTGATCATTGTCTTTTTTACAAGACCATATATTAATTTGTATATGATTGTCCAGAAAGAATTATTCTACATTTTTCAGGTAGTCCAGAAACCCAAACTCCCTTCTCGTCCTCGTCGATAATTGCAACTTTATGTATACTTGAAGTATTGTTATCATCAATTGTTCTCACTGCAAGATCTCCATCCTTATCTATTATGAGAGCTGATATAGGGATGTTGTGAGATTTGAATTCACCAACCTTGATTTTAACTTTCACTGATTCACCATCAGCAACACCAATTTTATTCTCTCCAACTGTCTTTATCACAAAGGTTCCGCTCTTTGGATCTGCAGAGTTTGCAACAAGTGATACCTTAGCATCAACTGTTTGATTATCCTCATTGATTATGATTGCTTCAGAGCTACTTTTTATTTCATTTCTTTCTTTTTGTGAGATATATGATTTTGTTTCGATTAGATTTAAATTTACAAACCTTCCAACTATGCTTTGACCAGCCCCAACATTTGCAAGGACATCTCCTTCTTGTACTAAGATTGAATCAACAACACCATCAAATGGTGCAAGTATAAAGCTATTTCTGAGAGCTGTCTGTGCTGATGCAAGGTCTGCTTCAGATGCATTTAATGCTGTTCTTGCATCTTCAACTGCTAGCTTTGAACCAAGTTGTTTTTTTTGTAGTTCGATTGCTGACTCATATCTTAGCTTAGCTGATTGGACGGCATCCTTCATTTGATCAAGTCTCTCTGATAGAGCTGAGTTTTCAATTTGAATTATTTTATCTCCAGCTTTTAGCTTTGTACCATCTGATACAAACTTCTTTACGACCTTACCACTGATTTGAGTTACGAGATTTACACCATCACTTGCATATGCGATTGCCGATAGTTTGATATATTTTTGCTTCTCCTCGGCATTTGATTTAAGCGATCTCACAACAACATCAGGACTTATATCTGTAGACTTAGATTTCTCAGATGACTTAAAAATACCTGTAAGCATCCATAGAAAAACAATTCCAACTATCCAACTGATAACTCTTAACTTCGGCTCTCTTTTTATTTTTTCTATAATTCTCATATCATCTGTATCTTACTTACTAGTTATAAAGAAATTCTAACATGAATTTAACTTTCTATAAATAGTAATTTTATTTATATGTGCCACTAGCATAGAGATTATAATAATAACTATTGTTAGACAGAAGTTCTTCATGCTTTCCCTGCTCTATAACTTTTCCTTCTTTTATAACAATTATGTTGTCAGCATTTTTAACTGTTGAGAGGCGATGTGCAATAAGTATACATGTGCGGTTTTTGGTGAGGTTATTTAGACCTTTTTGTACCAATAGCTCGTTATGAGTATCAAGGGATGACGTTGCTTCATCGAGCAGTAAGATATTGGGATTCTTCAAAATCGCTCTTGCTATTGCTATTCTTTGCTTTTGTCCACCAGATAGTCTAACACCTTTTTCTCCAACAAATGTATTAAATCCATCTGGGAGTTTCTCTATGAACTCAGTTGCTGCTGCAGCCTCTGCAGCCATATATACTCTCTCTTTTGATGCAGTTGGTTCACTGTAAGCTATGTTGTCATATATTGTAGCTGAGAATATTGCGGGGTCTTGACTAACATATGCAAACTCACTTCTAAAGTCATGTAAATCAATCTTTGATATGTCTACATCATGATAAAGAATACTTCCACCACTGAGATTATAGAATCTTAAGATCAATTGGAATATTGTGCTTTTTCCTGCACCAGATTCTCCAACTAAGGCAGTTGTTTTTCCACCTGGGAATACTATTGAAAAATCCTTCAGAACAGGATTCTGTGGCTTTGATGGATAGAAAAATGTAACTTTATCAAAAATTATGTCTTTGAAGTGATGTGTATCAACTGGCATCTCTTGCACAACTGTTGTACTGAATACAGATATTTCACTCATCTTGAGTGCGCCATGGCAGTTCTGTACATCTGGTTCCTTAGCAAGAAACTCTGATATTCTCTCTGACACACCTGATGCTTTTTGTATATTGTTTATTGTCTCACTTAGGGCAACCATCGAAGCTCCACATATTATTGTCAAAAATATGAAGCTAGAGAGTTGTCCAGCTGACAGTGTGCCTTTTATGACGTCAGCACTCCCAACCCAAAGAACTATGCCAACTGTTGAAAAAACACCAACTATTAGAGCAAATGTTAAGAAAGCTCTTGAGGATATCCTGTCCAGACTGATTTGAATCAGCTCAGATAGCTTTCCTTCGAATCTACTCTTTTCAACATCCTCCTTAGCATATGCTTGGATTGCCTTGATGTTATGGATTATCTCATCAGTTATTGAGGTCAATTCAGAAACTTTATCCTGCGCCCTTCTTGAGAGCTGCTTAGTGCTCCTTCCCATAACAATAACTATCAATACAAGCAACGGAATTATGAGTCCTATGATTGCTGTCAGCTTTAAACTTGTTGAGATCAATAATATTATTCCGCCAGTTAGCATCACAATATTTCTCATCATGACTGACAAGCTACTACTAATTATATTGTACATTGTTGTTGTGTCTCCAGACAACTGTGATAAGAGATCACCTGCCTTGTTGACTTCAAAAAAACTAGGAGAAAGACTTAAGATCTTATCATTTATCTTCCTTCTGATATCAGCTATGACCCTCTCACCAACATAAGTTATAAAGTAAAATCTAAAGGCTGTAGCTAGGCCAAGTGTTAGAACTATTAGAAAGGTCTTGATAACTGTGCTTGTAAGAATTGCGCTGTTGTTTGCAGATATCCCTTCATCGATGACATACCTAACGCTCTGACTCAGCATTAAGACTGAACTTGAACTGAAGACTAGTCCAATCACTGCATATATTGTTTCCTTTTTATAAGGCTCTATGTAGCTCAGGAAAGCTCTTATCTCTTTAAAGAGTTTGCTTTTCATTAAATTATCTCATCTTATTGACATCAACAAAGTATCTTTCTCCTTGAAATAAATTGAAAATGTTCTCTATTATTGAACCATTCCACAGAACATATTGGGTTTTTCCCATAAGTCTAAGCTCATGAACATATCCTATCCCATTTGTGAACCTGCTGTCAATTGAGTTATTTCTATTATCTCCCATGAAGAAGTAATATCCTTCTGGGATATTATATATTCCTGTAGTGTTTGGAAAGGCTCCAGACTGATAATTACTGTCATAGAATACACTGTATTCACGTCCTTCAGGTGTTATTTCTATAAATTTGTCTAATGTTGATTTAGATCCATCAGAATTATCACTGTCAATTTTTTCAACGAACTTTTGTTCCATTGGACTTCCGTTGATGTATACAACTCTGTCGATCACCTGAACTTTTTCCCCTGGCATTCCTATCAGGCGTTTTATGTAAAACTTTTTTGGATCATTATCATTTGGTGAGCGGAAGACTATTATGTCTCCTCTAACAGGTTTTTTGAAAAAAATTCTTTTCTCTATTGGAATTGGTACTATTGCTGAAAATGGACCGAAGCCATAGCTATATTTTGTAACTAAGATATGATCTCCAACCAATAAATTTTCCTTCATAGAGCCAGAAGGTATGCTAAATATCTCAAAAACACATCCTCTTACGATCATTGCAATTGTTAGTGCGTAAAGAATAGTCTTTCCGTGTTCGAGCCATGAACTGACTTTTTTATTTAACATTTTTTGATGAACAACTAATTGTTATAGAAATACCTTGGTAATTCATTTGTTTCGATAAGTCAACTTGTATAACAGTTTGAATGCTGATATTTCTATATACAAAATATAATTAAACCACTGTAAATTGATGTTTTCTTTTGTATTAGGAAAGGTGTTTTCAACCCCAAATGAGAGGTTCATAAAAAAAATAGGACCAATAGTATCTCAGATAAATAATATGGAAGCTGAGATGAAAAAGCTATCTGATGATCAGTTAAGAGAACATACAGCTCAGATGCGAGAAGTAATCTCCAAAAGCAATGATAATAAACAAGTCATTGATTCACTTCTCCCGAGAGCCTTCGCTGTTGTAAGGGAAGGGTCAAGAAGAGTTCTAAACAAAAGACATTATGATGTACAGCTCGTAGGAGGCGTGGTTTTACATAGAGGTATGATAGCTGAGATGAGGACAGGTGAAGGTAAAACTCTAGTAGCAACTCTCCCAGCCTACTTGAATGCTCTCTCTGGTAAGGGGGTACATGTTGTGACAACAAATGACTACCTTGTGAAGCGTGACTCAGAATGGATGGGTAAGCTCTATAGATTCCTTGGTTTAGAAGTAAGTAATATTGTCTCTGGGATGTCTGATGATGAGAAGAGAAATGCTTATAATGCGGATATAACTTATGGTACAAACAACGAATTTGGATTTGATTTCTTGAGAGATAACTTAAAGTTTGAGAAGTCATCCATGATGCAAAGACCATTTAACTATGCAATCGTTGATGAAGTTGATAGTGTCCTTATAGACGAAGCAAGGACTCCTCTCATCATTTCTGGTAAGACAAACGATGATCCAGCACTTTATGGAAGAGTTAATTCAATTGTTACAATGTTACCTGCTACAGACTACGAAGTTGATGAAAAGGCAAGAAGCGTACTACTCACAGAAGATGGACAACATAATGTTGAGGAAATTCTCAAGAGATCAAATCTTATCCCTCAAAACTCATCTCTTTATGATATTGAAAATATAACTGTCCTACACCATGTAGATCAATCTCTTAAGGCTCACTCTCTTTTCAAAAAAGATGTAGATTATATAGTGAAAAATGGTTCTGTAATGATCATAGATGAGCACACAGGACGTATAATGGATGGTAGAAGATATTCAGATGGCTTGCATCAAGCAATAGAGGCAAAAGAAAAGGTTAAGATACAAAATGAAAACCAAACAATAGCTTCCATAACTTTCCAGAATTATTTCAGGATGTATCCGAAGCTAAGTGGCATGACAGGAACCGCTATGAAGGAAGCAGTTGAACTTGCAGAGATATATGGTTTACAAGTTATTTCAATTCCAACAAATCTCCCAAATAGATGTATAAACGATGATGATGTCATCTATAGAACAAACAAAGAAAAATATAAGGCAATAACTGATGAGATAAAATCAGCAAATGTGAAACAACAACCTGTTCTTGTTGGAACAACAAGTGTCGAGAAGTCAGAATACATATCTTCTCTTCTAAAAAAAGAAGGTATAAAACACAACGTATTGAATGCTAAGTACCACGAAACAGAAGCAGAAATAATTGGACAGGCAGGACGTGCAGGATCTGTCACGATAGCGACAAACATGGCTGGTAGAGGGACTGACATATTACTCGGAGGAAACCCTGAGATGATGGCTGAAAAAATCATGAGAGAAAAGCATAAACAGGAGCCAGATGATAACAAGGAGCTTTTTGACGAGGTGTTTAATGAGCTCAAAAAAGAGCATCAAAGAGAACAAGCTCAAGTAAAAGAAGTTGGTGGATTGCTTGTTATTGGAACTGAAAGACATGAGTCAAGAAGAATAGATGATCAGCTGAGAGGGAGATCTGGAAGACAAGGAGATCCAGGAAGGACTAAGTTCTTCTTGTCAATGGAAGATGATCTGATGAGACTCTTTGGTTCTGAAAAAATCAGTGCTTTACTTTTAAGACTTGGTCTCAAAGAAGGTGAGGCAATAGTACACCCATGGGTCAGTAAGTCTCTTGAGAGAGCTCAGCAGAAGGTAGAAGCAAGGAACTACGAAATCAGGAAGAACATCTTGCAGTACGACGATGTGATGAATGATCAAAGACAAGTCATATACAGTAGGCGTAATGAGATCCTAAATAGCTCTGAGGCTTTATTGGAAGGATTTAAGGCTTTGTGTAGTTCACAGGTTGATAAGTGGGTCAATGCATTCATAGATGACCTAGATGCAGAAAATATGGACATGGAGATGCATAGAGTTTTCGGAGTGGAAAACATCGTCAAAAGATACATTGATGAAAAAGGAGAAATCCACAGAAAAAACAAGGGACAGTTAATAGAGTTCATCAATCAGGAAGTAATAAGCATATATCGACACAAAATAGATATGGTTGGTCCTGAGCAAATGATCGAGGTTATGCAGAATATAGCTCTCATGACATTAGACTACCTTTGGAAGGATCATCTGCATAATTTGGATCAAGTGAGGCTTGGTATAAATCTTAGATCATATGGTCAGAAGAGTCCTCTGATTGAGTATAAGAACGAGGCATTCCAGGCTTTCAAATCTATGCTTGAGAACTTCGAAGAACAGCTCATTGAAAGGATTTTTAGACTATCTATAGTGCATGAGCAAGAACAACAAATACCTCAGGAGATACCTCAACAACAGCAGATCCCTGAGGGTGAGAGAATTCATAGAAATCAATTGTGTCCATGTGGTTCAGGGAAGAGATACAAGCATTGCCATGGCAAAATAGGAGTTATTTAACAGCAAATAGAGTAATGAACTCAAATGATGCTCTGAGGCCATACAGCCTTCTGTATATATCTTCAACTGCTTCCCAGTAATGTTTTGTGGTATAGGGATGATCTGCCTGTACCATAGGATAAACATGACATATCTCGCGGAGGCTCTGAATTAGTTCTATGACACTATTATAAACAAAAGTTGTCTCATTACTCATCACGATAGGTGTTTTGAAGCTTGACTGTTTAGAGATACTCAACAGACCTTCTGGAGAGATCTTTGGAAAAATCCTCGTCACCATCCTGTTCTCACGCAAGTCACCTTCCATCATACTACTGGAAAGCTCCTGCAGGGTTTTACCTCCTAATATATTTGCTATAAAAACCCCGCCAGGTTTCAGGAGTCTCTCATAATGATTAAGTGTTATAGGCAAGTTATCTGAGAAATTCAGAGATAAATCAAGGAATATAAAATCAAATTCTTTATCATTTGTATCCCATGAAGTACTATAAGTAATCTTTTTTGTACCTATCTCAAACTCTTTGAGCTGCTTCGGATTGATTGCCGCATTTGAAATGATTAGGATCTCATCAAATCCTCCTGTCAAATCCTCATAGATATCCAACCCTATCTGTACAGAATAACTTTTTATTTTGTTTAGAGGATTCTTATATCTTCCTGCAATGGTTCTATATAGTTCTTGATCTATAAGCATTTTTAATGTCAAGTAATTTACTTAGGTATATATCTTATCAAATTTATTACAACAAACAAATGGCTCTAAAACAAGAAAATAATCTTAAGTAAATTACTTATGTATTGCCAATTGGATATCTTCTATCTGTATTAAATAACATCTTGTTGATCTTTGGAGCAAGAGGGCTCTGGTATCTTTTGAACTCATTTCTGAGCAACATTTTTTCTATTGCAGAGTTGTTAGAAGGCAAAGAGTCTCTTGACTCAATCAAATCATATAAAATTCTATCTAGGAAATCATATGGTGGTAGGGCATCAGAATCCTTTTGATTTGGTTTAAGCTCTGCCGTTGGTTCTTTTTCTATGATGTTCTGAGGTATTACGTATTCATTTTTATTTCTCCACCTGCTGATGGCATATACTTGAGTTTTATATAGATCTGCTATAGGTGCAAAGGCACCAGTCATGTCTCCATAGAGTGTTGTGTATCCGACAGCGCTTTCTGATTTATTACTTGTACAGAGAAGTAGTCTGTTTTGCTTATTTGCTATTGCCATGAGGATTGTTGCTCTGATCCTTGGCTGAATGTTTTCGTTCGTGATTTCATTTTCACCTAGTTGTCCGAGAATCCCTAGCAGAGCAATATCAAATGAGTTTTTTATTTCCCCTATAGGAATCGTAATCATCTCACATCCTATGTTTTTCACAAGGGCTACAGCATCATCTAGGTTTGTTTTGGATGAGAACTTAGAAGGCATCGCAACACATAAGATATTCTCTGGTCCAAATGCATCTGCTGCAATTACTGTAACAAGGGCAGAATCTATTCCACCTGACAGTCCAATTACAAACTTATTACATCTTGCATATTTCGCATATTCCTTCAGACTCAATAAAATTGCTTCATATACATCTGCAGCTGTTTCATCATTTAGGTTTAATGGATCTGATCTCTTGATATTATAAGGAATCGATGAGTGCTTCTGATCCAAATCGAGTTTGATTACTTTCTCCTCCCATTTGACTGGTGGGATTATCATCTTACAATCGTTACTCATTACGAATGAGCTACCATCAAACACAAGATGGTCTTGAGAGCAAAAGGAATTTAGATAGGCAATGGTAGGGATTGTGTTTTGTTTCATGAAAGCTTTTACAACCTCAACTCTTTTATTCAATTTATTAATTGAAAATGGAGATGCGTTGATAACTATTGCAAGGTCACAATCAAGCTTCCTACAATGCCAAACATCTTCACATATTAGGAGGCCGACCTTTAAACCATTGAAATCAAATACTATACCATGTTCATTACCCTCGCAAAAATATCGCTTCTCATCAAATGTGTCATAGTTCGGAAGGAACTTCTTGTTATATTGACCTATCAGTTGGCCGTTCCGGATAATAAGGGCGCTATTAAATAACTTTCCTTCTACCTCCATGGGCGTACCAATTATGAGGGCTCTATCATTCGATTCTGAGACTATCCTTGCGACTGATTCTTTTATAGAGTTCAAGAAATTTCTGTTTAGAAAAAGATCTTGGCAATTATATCCTGTTAGTGACAGCTCCGGGAAAACCACCATTTCCGCATCAGCATCATTGTATATTTTAAGGATTTTTTCTGTGTTGCCTTTGATATCTCCAACGTCAGAACCTATCTGGCAAAGCGCTACTCTTCTCTTCACTTTTTTATCTCAATCTCGTTTAGTACTCCATTTTCTAATGACATAACTCTTGAGCACATCTTCGCTATCTCCATGCTATGTGTTGCAATCACCATTGCTGTGTTGCTATGAAGTAACACATTTTGAAGTAAATCAAAAGCAACCTGTGCATTCGTATTGTCTAAGTTACCTGTTGGCTCATCAGCAAGGATTAGCTTCGGATCGTTAATTATACTTCTGATTATTGCCACTCTCTGCCTTTCTCCTCCAGACAGCTGATGTATAAATGAGTCTTTCTTATTTATTAGAGTGAATTTCTCAAGAAAATCTTTTGCTTTTTGCCTTGCATTTTCTTCATCTATACCACATATCAGCTGGGGAATAACTAGATTCTCCATTACAGAAAATTCTGACAATAAGTGATGAAATTGATATACGAAGCCTATCTTATTTCTTCTGATGAGTGTTTTCTCATCGTCTGAAAGTTTTGCACAATCTACTCCATCGACCGTAATATTTCCAGAAGATGGTGTGTCTAGGAGGCCACAGATCTGTAGAAATGTGCTTTTTCCAGAGCCTGATTTTCCGACGATTGCTATGCTCTCCCGAGGTTTAACAGATAGATCGATGCTATTTAAAACAAGTCCTTTGTCAACATCAGCAAAACCTTTTTTGATGTTATTGGCTCTTAGGACTAATTTCACCTATGCCTTTTTCTCCTCAAACAAAACATGCTTTCTGACGATAGGATCATACATCATGAAAGACAACTTCTTCTGAAGCTTTTTAGGGTTTTTTACTCTAATTTTGAAGTATCCTGTTTTTGCAGAGCTCACGAGCTTTACAAGTACCAAACCTTTTTTTAATGCCATTTTTATTGGTTCTTTAAATTCTAATAGTGTACGACATTATATCTCAAGAGATAAATTTGTCTAGTTCTTCATTTTCTTTGCAACTATAGCGATTCTCTTTCCAAAGAGTCTAGCTGTTAAGAAATCACTATTTGAGAGCCCTACACCCTTTCTAGCATCTGATTGAGACATTAAACCCATCCAGCTTCCTAACTTGTTTACCTTAATTGGTTCAGTACCTAAATTAGACCATTCACTTATAACCTCTTCAGTTGGCAATAGATCCAATCCACACCATATCATGCCATTCTGCATAGCAAAGACCATAATTTGATTTAGAGTCATTAGCTTATCCCCGCTAGGTGAACTTGAGTGTGTGAATGCAGCTGCTACCTTATCTTTCCATTTTTTATTCATAAAAATATCACCAGTGCTATCCAAGAATGTTTTCATTTCAGATGATATAGATCCGAAGTATGTTGGTGATCCAAAGACTATTGCATCTGCAGAATTTATTTCTTCAATCCTGCTGGAAGCTTCTGAGCACTGTATGAGTAATGCTGTAGCATTTTGGATTGACTCTATACCTATTGCTATTTCAGCGGCAACTTTCTCAACGCTATTGTACCTTGTATGATATATGATTGCGACCTTTGTCATATTTAAAAGTTTTTTTTATCTTAACATTTTTAATGTTTCATGAAAAATTTTTTTTTGCAACCCTTGATTAGCAATAAAATCTTAATATAGTTGCGGTAAATTTTTATAAACCAAAACACAAATAATAATGTATGCAACAAAAAACTGAGACAAATACTCCAAAAATAATTAGTGAAGGCTTATTAGGCATATCATCCCTAATTGGATTGCATGCAGCTAGAGCAGAATATTCTAATCTATTTCTAAATGCAGCTGAGATTTTCACAAAACTTATTTCTTTTGCTGATTTAACAGATATTTCATATAGTAATAAAAGTTTTATAGGGGCTGCAGGGATAGCCATAGGAACAATTGTAGATGATGTGATGATTGATCAAGGGTTCTATAAACAACATCATTTGTCGAAGGTTAGTTGTGCACTATATGCTGGTTATAAAATATCTGAGAACACAGAAATAACTCAGAAAATCGCAAGTGTTCCTGAACTAAAAAATGACTACATGTCATCAACATCAATGTTATTTGGAGCTGGTCTTTTAGGCTTGAGTACTTTACTTAGATCAGGCGATATCATTAATGCAATGAGAGCTGGCACAAAAGAATGTATAGAATTCTCTGATAAAGTATCTGAGCTAACATCTGTAGATCCATTCATTGATATGCAGGTTGGTGCTAGTGTTAACACAGTTATTGGAGGAGCAAGGCAGTTTGCAGTTGAAAATAAACTAGAGATTGGAAGTCCTTTGAGTGATGCTGTAAAGGCAGCTATATCAACTAGTGTTAATGTTTTGAGTGCCTCCAAATCAAAATCTGAGTTTAAGAAACAATTAGTTGAGAGGTTTGCATCAGTTGATGAGAGAACCATGCATTCTCTTGAGAGTGATACTAGAGCTTATAAAACAATGCAAAACATAGTAGATAACATTGAAAAGGCTTCAAATGGTATTACCAACAATGCTGTGAATTATGGAATAAAAACTCATGGCAACAGGTATTAGTTGGACAATCAGGTGATTCTGGGCTGAGTGCATTCGTTGCTGCAAATCTTTTCAATAATTTTAAAGAGAAAAAAGCTAAACATAAGAAAATTGTTACAAAATCTGAAGATCTTTTTTCAATTAAATCTCAGCTGAATGATTATGATAAGAAGAACTCATATTCCACTACAGATGAAGTAATTGGATGTGTGAAAAAGATTTATGATGTACTTACAAAGCCATTTGCTGCATCATTTCTAGTTAGTGCTATGCAGTGTAGTAAAGACTTTGATACACCAGCTACATTCAGTAAATACTTCACTCCAATAACATCAACATTAGGTATGAGTATATCAATTGAATGTCATAACTCATCTGAAGCTTTGGATGATCTTATGTATCTTGCGAACAAGATCGATGAGATTCATCATAACTACTATTAAAGATTTTAAATTCCAAACTTCTTAAGATTTTTTGTATCTTCTATGATACCTAAGGTCTTTTGGAGATCAAATTCAACAACGACATTATCTGAAGAATGTAGGGCAAGAGCTTTCGCAGCACTTTTTGAAAGGTCTAGGATTGCATTCGTTTTGAAAGGACCTCTATCATTAATCAGAACAGAGATAGATTTTCCAGTGCGTTTATTTGTAACCGTTACAACAGACATAAGAGGCAACTTGACACTTGCAGCAGTAAATCCTGTTTTGATGTGTTTGATGCTACTAGCTGTCTTTCTTTGATGGAATTTATCTGAATACACTAACGCCTTGCCCTCAGCATTATAATCATCTAATTCAAAGTATTTCTGATAATTTTTTTGGAAAATTCTATTGATTTTCTTTTGATCAAATGCTTCTGCAGATTTTATACACAAGATTAGTCCAAGTATGGAAATCAGTAATTTTTTCATTATTTTCTAACTAATTTTTGAACTTTTACTTTAAATGTTGCAAGTCTACTTGAAAGAGATACATCTTTGCCATCTATTTGAACTGTTGGATAAACTTCAGGAAAAGTAACTTGGAATGTTTTTTCATCTCCTTCTTTTAATTCAATGAGTGCATCTTCAAATCCAGGTACAGTCATCTTGCTACCTATCACTACGTTCATATCACCTTCGTCGAATTGCCCTTCATCAACTGATCCTTGATAATAAATGAAGATTTCATCTCCTGGAGCAGATACCATATCATTTGACCATGCAGCACCCGGTATTGAAAGAAAACTCAACAAAAAAGCTATTATTTTTTTCATCTTTTATATTTTAAACAAAATTCTGTTCCTTTTAAACAACTATCTATTAGTAGCTTGCTCTGATTGCTCTTGTCAAGAATTTTATATTGTTTTATGAGCTGAATTAGCTCTATTGTGTTTGTTGTTTGCATCAGAGCAGCAGCAGGCTTATCTTGAGGCATAAGGAGTATTTCATTGTTTTCTGTGAGGAAAGTTGTGTAATAATTTTGATTAAATACAGAGAAATATGCTCCGACTGGTGGTAGGAGTACAGATGGATTTATAATTCTTGATTTAAAAGCTCTATATCCAAGAAGTTCTATTTCTCCTTCCATTTTGAATTCCATTGAGTATTTTCTTCCTGTGAAATCTTTAAAGACCTTCATACAACCCATCTGGATGACTTTTCTTAGAACAGAAGATGACACAGTACACCCATCAACTAGTATCTGCTTAATGGCATTATATTCGAATCCATAGTGATCTCTCATCCTATGTAATGTTTCTATATTTCCATGTCTGTTGTGGCCGAATCTGAAGTTATATCCTGTTGTAATAGATTTTATTTTAAACCTCTGACAAAGCTGATTGATTAAATCCTCTGCCGTTGTCATTGAAAAATCTAAAGAAAAATCTATGACAAATACATCATCTATCCCGATTGCTTTCATCATCTCAATTTTTCTTTCAAGAGTGAGGATTTCGTTTATATTGTTGCCTTTAAGGATCTTTGTTGGATGTGGCCAGAAAGTAAAGACAGCACTCTTACAGCCAAGATGTTTTGCCTTGATTTTAGTTGTCTCTATGACACATCTGTGGCCAAGGTGTATGCCATCAAAATTCCCTAAGGCTATCGCATAATTGGAATCACCTGAGGGATTATTTGCTATGAATTTCATATGTGAATGGCATTGCCTCGGGATGCTAGTACAGATTCATGAAGCATTTCAGATAGAGTTGGATGAGGAAAAATTGATCTCATTATGTCAAGGTCAGTCAATTCACCTGTCTTAGCAACTGCAAAGCTATTGATTAGCTCTGTCACCTCTGCACCAATCATATGAACACCAAGGATTTCTCCAGTTTTCTTATCAAAGATTGTCTTGATAAGCCCCTGTGGCTCACCTATAGCTATAGCTTTACCATTCCCTATAAATGGAAACCTTCCAACATTTATCTCATAACCAGCATCCTTTGCAGCTTTCTCAGAGAGTCCAATGCTTGCGACTTGTGGTCTTGAGTATACACACCCTGGTATATTCTTTTTATGGATCGGATGAGCAGTAGGAAGACCAGCGATCTTCTCAACACATACTATCCCCTCATGGCTTGCTTTGTGAGCTAAGAATGGTGGCTGTGTAATGTCGCCTATTGCATAGATTCCTAGCTCGTCTGTCTCCATCCACTCATTTGTTGTGATATGTCCTGATTGAGTTAGTTTGATTTTTGTGTTTTCAATGCCGAGGTTTTCTGTGTTCGGTATGACTCCTGCTGCTGAGATGACCTTATCGAATTCCATAGATTGTTTGTTGACAGAAATTGAGATTCTTTCATCTTTTATTGAGAAACTATCTATTGAAGCTCCTGTGATGATTTTAATGCCAGCCTTCTCTAACTCTTTTTTAGCAAGAGTTGCTATTTCTTCGTCTTCAGACATCAGGATCCTTGGTGCTGCTTCGACTACCATTACATTACTTCCCATGTCATTATAGAAGCTAGCATATTCAATTCCAATTGCACCAGCACCGATTATAACAAGATTCTGTGGGACTTCTGATGAAATCATTGCATCTTTATAATCCCAAACAAATTTATTATCTATTGGTACATTTGGAAGGGTTCTTGGGCGTGCACCTGTTGCTAAAATTATGTGATCTCCTGAGATTTCTATCTGACTATTTTCTGATGTTTGGACTGAAACCTTTTTTTTACCTAGGAGCTTCCCATGACCATATATGACTTCAATGTTATGCTTTCTCATGAGGGTCTTGATACCATTGCTTAATTGTTCTGATACACCTCTTGATCTTTCTATTACTCCTTTGAAATCAATTTTTATTTTGCCTTCGATTTCAATTCCATACTTGCTACTGTTTTGAATCAAATGAGCTGCCTCTGCAGATCTGAGAAGTGCCTTTGTTGGTATACATCCCCAATTAAGACATACTCCACCAAGTTTCTCTTTTTCAATTACACATGGCTTAAGACCTAGCTGTGCAGCTCTGATTGCAGCAACATAACCACCTGGTCCACCACCTATAACTACAACATCAAAACTTTTTTTTTCCATTTTTTTTAAAAATTAATTTTTTAGTCTTTAGACATTAGATATATCATTATATCCAACAAAAGAATAATCTTTATCTAAAATGCAATCTGAAGAAAAAAAGTTAAAAAATGTATTGTTGAAACTCTCTGAGATTGCTGAAATATATAAAGTAAATGTTTTAGAGAGTTCAGGAGTAAAAAAGGACTTCTACAAGAACCTCATTACAACTATTAACTTGATCTTCGAAAAAATAAAATTAGTAAAGAAAGCAAAACAAAAAATTAATCATTCAAATGATAGTCTTGAGGTGAATCCTGTAGATCTTGAAATTCCTGAGGATGACAATGTTTTCTCAAAATTCCAATACCATAACTTTGGTCTAGATCAACTTTCTGAGAGGTTTTTGAAACATCTTTGCGGATTCATCCATCTGTATATGGAAGACAATATTTTTGATGCTTCAGCAGAGTTCTTAGCTGAAATAATTTTTCATAATGTTTTGTGGTGGCACCTTTGGAAATCATGCAACCCTCAGATGTGATAGTGACAAAACTGAGGCAGAAATACTTACCTATGCATTATCTCTTAAGGAACTAAAAATTCCATATATGTCAGACTATTTATGGGAGATTTTAGAAGAAAGACAAAAGAGCGGCAAGATATCTCTTTCTACAGGACAATCAGCTGATACTGAGAGTCAAAAATCTTTATGGATTCAGTTGTTCAATAATCAAGAGAGACATAATACAATCTTTACAATGGGTAAAGAACTTAAGATTGCCTTGCAATATATATATGATCCTGTAGTAGAAAAGTTTTTTAACAAGAAGTTAGATCTAATATCTGAATATAGAAATATTTGTTTAAAGAAAAAAGAGCTTTTACTTAAAAAAGATGAATCATATATGGCAGAATTAATTCACATGCCAAAAGAACTGCAACGGCGGATAGAATTTTCAGAATACAAACTTGTAGTAATCGCAGGTAAATATTACGATCTAACTAATGCTATAGATTACGCAATAAAAAAACACCTCTGCAAAAATCAGATATAAAAAAGATTGCAGAGAAGATTCTAAAATATTTAGCAAAGACAAAGCAGCTAGATATTGTAAAAAAATCGATCCATGTCAACCTTTCTCAGATAACCTTTGTTCAATTTTAGAAAGAATCATAAAACTACATAATAAGGGCATTATAAGAAGTGTACTTTCTGAACTATTTAGTGGTTTCGAACAGATCCATACATCTTTTTGTGAAGAGCAAAATAAAGCAGTTGATATAAGAAAGATAAGTGAATGGATTATATATCTCATAAACTACCGGAAACAAGAAGCGATTAAAGATCAGCAGCCTTCTGTTTGACAAGCTTTGTATTTTTCTTATGTTCCTCAAAATCATTTGCAAATGCGTGCTTTCCATTTTTTTCATGCACAAAGAAAAGCTTTTGTGTCCGGCGAGGATGCAATACAGCAAGAATTGATTGTTTTCCAGGATTACATATTGGCGTTGGTGGTAAACCCTTATGACGATAGGTATTATATTGCGAATCTGATTTTAGATGTGAATACAAAACCTTTCCTTTCCAGTTTGATGCTTCAACAAGGTTCAATCCATATATTACTGTAGGGCAAGCCTGAAGCTTCATATTTCTTTTTAGTCTGTTTAAATATACTCCTGCTATCAGTGGTTTTTCACTATCTATATAAGTTTCTTTCTCAACTATTGAAGCAAGTATTATTGCTTCTTCTGGAGAATTTATGATTTGATCTATACTTTTATCCCTCTTTATCCACTCGATTGCAATAAAATCATTCATCATTTTCTGCATTCTTTTGATTATATTCATATCGAATGTCCCATACGTATAAAAATATGTTTCAGGTAATAATGATCCCTCTTTTACTATGTTTAACTTATCTGGGAAATGAGTAATATTGTTAAGCTTTCTGAGGCGTTCAATCACTTGTTTCACTGTGAAGCCTCCTGGTATTGTTATGCGATGTTGAATAACTTTTCCTTCTGTTAAAACTCTCATTATATCTAGAACTTTTGAGCCACTTTTTAGTGAATATTCCCCAGGTATTATTCTTTTGTTATAAAATTCACAGTATAGTTTTGCAAAGAAAAGGAATGTTACTGGACGCTCTACAACTTTTTGTTCTGATAATGATCTGCTAATCCCCCTAATACCAATGTTTTTTTCTACCAGGAAGATTTTATCCTCCTTTATTTCAATTGCATACATTGCATATGTAATGAACATTACAAGTCCAAACACCAGTATTAAAAATGGCGCAACTAATTTTCCTAATATGTTTTTTATTAGTTCTTTATTCAGCATTCGCATTTTCTTTTTCCTTTAAAGCTCTAGCTTTTTGGAGTTCTTCATCTAGTAATGCTCTTGAACAAATTCCTAATAAAACTGGATCTTTAGGAGATATATTTGGCATGTTCCAGTGTGTTCTGTTTTTTATTGTAAGTACAGTAGGAGTGGTTGAACTCGTTATTTTAGCTATTTGTTTTTCAGACATCTCAGGGCAATTCTTGAGAAGCCAAGCAATCGCATTAGGTTTATTTTCCCTCATTGCAACAGGTGTATATTTAACTATTTTTCTATTAATTACCTTATTTGATTCTATTGCTTCTGCTGCTGAGGTTGTGATTTTAAGTCTTGTATTATGGTCTGCCTCACATCTTGAAATCTCATTTCTTGTTAACTGACCTATCTGTATTGGGTTAATTCCTTTGACACCAACAGCAACGTCACCATCAGCAATGCCTTTTATTTCTAGTGGGTGCATTCCACAAAAATCGGCAATTTGCTCAAATGAAAGACTTGTATTGTCTATTAGCCACACAGCTGTAGCTTTTGGCATTAATGGTAATGTCATATTTCAAATGGTATAATTTAATTCTCTTATGACAAAGAATACCAGATTACTGTCTCTTTTCAAATCAACGCATAGCAACCTAGTTACTCAGAGCATCGCACATAGCAATTGCGATTGCATCACTTTCATCACTTGTTTCTGTTTTAATATTTCCTAGTTGTAGACTTATCATCTTATTGACTTGTGTTTTGTCAGCGTTTCCTTTCCCACTCACAACCTTCTTTATTGTTGATGCTTGATACTCACTTGGTATGAGCCCACTAACAGAACATGCAACTATTGCTGCTGCCCTCGCTTGAGCTAACTTGAGAGACGAAATCGGATTATTATTCACATAAGTATTTTCTATAGAGCAGCGGTCTGGTTTATATTGGTTAATGATATCTATTATATACTCAAAAATTTCCTTGAGAGCTAATGCATCCGACTTATGTTCTGGTCCTTTGTCAGTGATTTTAGTTTTCAAAACTCCTGAGGCTATATACTTTATCCCTTTGTTGTCTTTCCTAACAATGCCCCAGCCAGTTTTCCTAAGCCCAGAATCAATTCCTAAAAACAAAGTCATGATGTATAAGATAATGAAAAAAATGATAGTCCAAACACTATTACAGCTTCAGGAGTTTAGCAACCAACTAACTGAACAAATACACAAAGACTCAGTCATAACAATGTCAGGTGAGCTAGGGGTTGGTAAAACCACCCTTGCTTCATATATCCTTAGGGAATTAGTTGATGATGAGGATAGTTTCACAAGTCCAACCTTTAACATAGTTCATGAATACTATTCAAAAAAGAAACAAGCTAAAGTTTTCCATCTGGATTTGTATAGAATAAATGATGTTAATGAGTTAGTTGAAATAGGATTTAATGATATTTTAAACAGTGGGATAGTCATTATAGAGTGGCCAGAAATAGCATTCCCTATCATAAGAAATATGGCAAAAGACAGATTAATAGAGATGCAATTATCGTTTGAAGATGAAATTACTAGAAAGATATCTTGTAAGATTTCATCACACAGGTTAGAATAATAGAATTAAGGAAATAAAAAATCTTATGTGTTTAGGTACTTTTTTATACACCAAATTTTTCGGCAAACTAATTGGAAATGACTCCCTAGGGAACTCATACTATGAGAGCAAAGATAGCAGATGGTTTAAAAAACCTAACCGATGGGTAGTGTATGGTAAAAAAAATAAATTAATTGCAAACATTGACTCAGTTTGGTTTAAGTGGTTGCATTATTTGTCAGACGAGCCTCCAATGAAATTAAAAAAGAAATATAGTTGGATGATAGAGGGTGGAACATCTGAGTATGACAAAATACAAGCAAAAAAGTCTGAAGTGGTGTATGATGGCAATTATAATTCTTGGAATCCTAAAAGACATAAGTAAATGAATAGCAAATATAATGTTGAAACCACAGTTGGACTAGGTGTCATAGTTTTTTGTCTTGTCCTTATTGCAATGGTTTTTAAAAGTGGTTTATTCTCGACAGGAAAGAGCTACTATACACTTCATACTGCATTCGAAAGAGCTGACGGCATCAACATAGGAAACGATGTATCTATTAGTGGTGTCAAAGTTGGTGAGGTAACTTCAAAGACAATCGATCCTAATAACTATAACGCTCTTGTGACAATAATAGTAGAAAAGAGTCTGAAGCTTCCTGTTGACACATCTGCTGAAATAACAAGTGCTGGTTTATTTGGAGATAAATATATATCTCTTGTCCCTGGTGCTGAAACAGACCTTCTAAAAGATGGAGATACAATTGAGTTTACTCAATCATCAATCAACATCGAGGGTTTAATAACAAGATTTTTCTTCGGTCTAGACAGTGCAAAGAGCGATAAAGAAGAGTCTAACTCATAAGATTCTTCTTGAATTCTTGAGTCATTTGTGATACTTGTACCTTTGTTTTTATCTTAAAATATTCCCAATATGGCAAAAAGCATCTCTGTTTGGCTAGTCCTATCATTATTTTATGCATATCAATATGTTATAAGAACAATCCCAGCTATATCTCTAGATGAAATAATTCGCAATTTTTCAATAGATACTGGAGACTTCGGATTTTTCTGTGGAATATACTATATAGGCTACACAGCTGCAGCAATTCCACTAAGCATTATGATGGATAAACTAGATGCACGGAATGTTATTGTATGTACGATCTTAATGGCTGCAATTGGTATTTTACCACTTCTAGGAAACAGCTGGTCACTTGCAGTATTTGGAAGAGTTTTAAGTGCAATAGGTTCAGCTGGTGCAATACTTGGACTATTCAAAGTTATATCTGTTTTCTTCAAACCGGAACAAAGCACTAGGATGCTTGGGATGTCTGTAACAATAGGATTACTAGGTGGGATATACGGTGGGCGGCCTCTTGCGATCATAATCAGTAAGATTGGCTTTAAAATCACACTCTACTACCTAGCAGCGGCTGGCATTGCAATGGGATGTGTGGCATTTTTGCTTTTACCGAGGGATTTCACTAAGCAGTCAGATACAAATGAGATAACATTTAAAAGTATTATAAATGATATCAGAGAGATTTTTTCAAATAAACCTCTTATCTTGCTTGCTATCGGTGGTGGGCTGATGGTTGGACCTTTGGAAGGTTTTGCAGATGGATGGAGTATCATATCATTACAAGTCATACATGGCTGGAATAAAGTTGATGCAAGTATCGCCCCCTCAATGATATATCTTGGGATGTGTATTGGATCATCTGTGATTGGTTATATAACTGAAAGGACTCAGAAATACTATGGGATAGTAGCAGGATCAAGCTTAGTTATGATCTTTACATTTATGTGGATTCTGTATGGTAAAAGCAATTGGTCGCAAGTAACAATTATAAGCCTCTTTATCATTGGGATTGCCTGTGCATGCCAAATAGTTGTCATGTCAAAGGCAGGGATGCTGGCTGGCAAGAAGCTTGTAACAACAGGCACTGCTATAGCAAATATGATCGTAATGGTCTTTGGAAGTTTATTTCATTCAGTAATTGCAGGAATTGTAACAGCTGCTGGTGGTGTGGAATCTCCTGAGGCAATAAGGCTTGGAATGTTATCTATAGTCATAGGACTAGCACTGGCATTGCCAGTCCTGTGGATGTCATTTAGGAGTTTTAGATAACCCGGGGCAATTGCGGAGGAATATCATTTGACCTTGACTCTGCAACAAAACTTGACCAATCAGATGTCTTTTTGATGTCCTTTGCTTCATCTTTGCTTCTAAAAAGATATAGTTTAATTGCATACCAAAGAGTCAGTAGGAACTCCTCAATAGTTAAGATTACTTTTTCTACAGTACTATCAGTTTTTTCATCTGCAGCTCTTTTTTGAACCTTTGAAAAGATGTCTTTGATGAATTGTTTATCTATATTTTCTCCTGTAAATGACCTTTCAATCTCTGTTATGTCTATGTTCTCAATGCCATTCAACTTCCCATCTTTCTTGAGTTTTTTAAATGTAAGAAATGCTATTGCCTGAGCATCATGCTGCTTGATAGTATTACCTTGAAATAACCTTGAGATCTCAGAGATTGCAACTTTCTGGTAATCTCTTGTTTTTTCAATAACCTCTGCACATCTTTTTACTGTGTGTTCAAGGTGAGTTCTCAACTCCTGAGAAATACTCTGATCCTCTAAGGTTTTTTGGAATTTAAAAAAAGTTTTTTTTATTCCAACAGAAGGATCATCCATTCTTTCTTTAATAAAATCTCTTACTTTCTCATCATATGCATACTCAAGAGCAATCTCGATTTGTTTACAAAGGGTTAGTGTGTAATTATGAGGTTTTTGAAAATCAAAAAGAAGTCCCCAGTCTTTTACATTATCAGCATTTTTTGGATCTATTGCTGTATCCTGTAATATTTTTTTTAGTTCTGGAGTTAAATATGCAATCCCTAGAGGTTCAAAAGTAAGTGAATCATTGATTATTTGTTGTAAATTATTATTATCTGTAGCTCTAAGACCATTAACCGAAAAATGTGAACTAACAGTATCGATGAATAAAATTTCTGATAGGGCATTAGCTGGTAAGTTATTTATTTTACTAAAAGAACAGTAATCAACTGCATGTAAAAAACTTATGATATATTTAAAATTCTTTGTTGCATGTTTAGAAAACAAGAGTAAATAATTCATGAAACCAGGTACATCATCATTAATATTGAGAATATCCACATGTTCCGACGAAGAATGGACTTCAAATGTATCAGTAATATTATTACACAACCAATTTATCTCAGTCGCAAGTTCAGAAAGTACAGTTTTTTCTAATCCATTTTCTAAAAGCTCTGCTCTGTTTGAATAAACCTTTGCTATTTCTTTGAGTTTATTAAAAAAATCTTGTCTTTGTGATTCTGTCAACATAAAATTGGTTTTGATTATAATTCTCAAAACCAATTATAACATATAATTACTAAGAAAATATTACACCTATGATATCATCATGAGATTTTTTATTTCCTCCTCTGTCAGGCCATAGGATGGTTTCATCTCAACTTCACATGACTTACCAGTTTCGACCTCTGTAGCAGTTACAACCAAAAGGCCATCTGAGTCAATTTTAAATATTACCTCTAATTTTACTTCTCCTGCTGGTTTTTTAGGTAAACCAGATAGTTCAAACCTCCCTAATGATCTACACTCATTAACAGTTTCTCCTTCTCCCTGTATAACATGTATTTTGAATCCTGTTTGGTTGTCTTGGTATGTTGTATAGTATTTTTTTGCTATTGCTGGGATTGGTGTGTTTCTGGAAATTATTGGCTCAACTATCTGACCAAGTAACTCTATTCCAAGTGACAGAGGGATAACATCAACTAAAACATGCCCACCATGAGTTAAAGCTTTCGCCTGAAGGCCGGCACCAATTGCAACAACTAGATCAGGGTTTATGGTCATCATGGGTTTCATCCTAAAAAGTTCCTCCACCGCCATCTGTACTGCAGGCATTTTTGTTGATCCACCAGCAAGGATCACATGAGATATATCTCGCAGTCCTATTTCTGATGCAAAGATCACTTCTCTTGTGATTTTCAACGTTCTATCAATTAGATCTTTCCAGGCAAATAATGCCTCATCTCTAGTAACTGAAATGACACCATCAGTCCAAGCTGGATTATCTGAGAGATATCTTTTACACTCTGAAGCTTTTTTTAACTCTGCTGAGATATTCTCAAGGGAATTAAGATCTTTACCAAGTTTTTCACACATCAGTTTCAGGAGAGCTCCATCAAAATCATCCCCACCAAGGTTGTTATCTCCGCCAGTACCAACAACCATCATTACTCCATGACTATTCTTTAAGATTGAAACGTCGAATGTTCCACCTCCCAAGTCAAATACAAGAATTACATCATTTGGATTGGCATTTAATCCATATGCAATAGCAGCAGCAGTTGGTTCATTTAAAATCCTTAGAACCTCTAGGTCAGCGATCTTTGCTGCATCTTTTGTCGCAGATCTTGCAGCATCATCAAAGTGTGCTGGGACTGTGATGACTGCCTGGGTGACTTTTTTTCCAATATAATCCTCTGCATTTTTCTTGAGGTATTTGAGTATCTCTGCTGAAACTTCCACAGGCGTTACACATTTCCCATCTGTATGGATCTTTAAGATCCCATGAGATGATTCATCTTTATCTATATTATATGATTTATCTCCTGCTATTGGATCATCTATTCCTTTTCCAATTAGCCTCTTGACCGACTTGATACAATTTTTAGAAATTGCCTCATTTCCAACTATTACCTCTGAGTTGATGTATGAAATAACAGATGGGACAACTCCTGCCTCACTATATTTATCTGGTATGATTTTGATTGTCTCTCCATCGTAGTAACTAACTAAGGAGTTTGTCGTACCAAGGTCTATCCCAACAACAACACCTTCTTCATTTGGCTCAGATATCTTATATAACTTCATAACTGCTTTTGTTTTATTTCATTCATTTCCAGCTCAAAATGCTTATTTCTTGTATGTTGTAAGATCTTTTCTAAAAATTTCAACTTATTCATATGTTTTTGAGCGACTGACAAGTTTTTATCTATAATACCCTTTTTTACCTGAGAAAAAGTAACATCATATAAATTTATGATTTTTGTCCTGAAATGCTCACATTCTTTAGCTGACCTCAACCCATGTAGCTCAGAATGAAGCATCATTGTCTCAGACATATAATCATCATCAAAGATTTTTTCTTCCTCAGATGCTTGCTGCCCTTCCATCATCTGATCAATCATATATTGACAAATTGCTTTGGGTGACGAAAGAGTTCTATATGCTTCATTTATTTGTGCTGTTTTTGCTTCTGCACTTTGTCTTGACTTAAGAGGTTTATTTATAAACTTATCTGGATGGTTCTGTGATATTAGCTCTGCATATTTCTTATCAAGTTTTTCCTTATCTATCTCTAAAGATGGTTTTAAATCAAATGTTGAGAAGATATTTTTATGTTTTTTTTTGCTACGCATCATAGTGAAAAATTAATTTTCCAGATTTTAACATATATTTAAATGGCAGGAGATTTTTATTTAAAGAAAATCAAATATGGTGTATAGTTGTGTCAAAAATAAAAGCTTGTTCAAATGATTGAATCAAAGTTTATTAATAAAACAGCTGTTGAAACAATTCCTAACATAAAGCCAATTTCAGATAGGCGGAAGGCAATAGATGACATGAATGGTTTTTTTATATCTCACTTTTTCAAGTTGATGTATAACACAGTTGATATCATGGATACAGACAATGCATTCAGTGGGGGATCTGGTGAGAAAATCTTCAGGGAATTCCTTTTGAATGAATATAGCACTGCTATGAGTGGGAAATTCCATCTAACGAATGACATGATCGAGAGATATGTTACACCTGAGAAAACATCAACAGAAACATCAATAGATGCTTAAGTTTAGTTTTAATAAAATTGTTAGAGATAAAGCAGTCGCTGAGCTAGAGAGTGAAGGGATCAAGGTTAGTTATGAAAAGATGCCAAAAGAGTCTCTAGTTAGTCATCTTAAGAATAAGTTGCTAGAGGAAGCGAAGGAGGTCTTTGATTCTCAGTCGAACGATGAATTAGCTGCTGAGGTAGCTGACGTCTATGATGTCTTAGAGGCAATTTGTAAGGAATCAGGAATAGATCTTTCTGAAGTGCAGGAAAATAGAACAAAAAAGCACTCCAAACGAGGTGGTTTTTCTGCTGGGATTTTCATACATCATGTTGAGGTTTCATCTGATTCTGAATCAATAGAATGCTTTAAAAATTCTCCAGAAAAATATCCAATAATTCAATGATAGCACTATATCCTGGGACATTTGACCCCCTCACAAGGAGTCACTCTGAAATAATGAAGCGAGCAGCAAGCATCTTTGAGAGGCTAATTGTAGCAGTTGCCGCGGACACATCAAAAAACACCCTTTTCTCCCTTGAAGACAGAGTTGCAATGATGCAGACAGAGATTGATGGACTGGGTAATAAAAACATCATAGTGATGCCATTCCATGGATTACTGGTTAAGTTTGCAGCAGAGCATAGAGCCAAGGTTATAGTGAGAGGCCTCAGAGCGCTTTCTGACTTTGAATACGAATTCAAGATGGCCTATATGAATAAGAAGTTGAATGAGTCGATCGAGACAATCTTCATACCTGCAACAGAAAAAGAAAACTTCATATCCTCGTCTTTTGTCAAGGAGATTGCTAGACTTGGTGGTGACATCAGTTCCCTAGTTCCTGCTCACGTAGAAAATAAAATCAATTTCCTTGTGAGAAAGTAATTCTCACTCAGGTTTATAATAAGTATTAATGAATTGCTCAAGGAGTCTAACACCAAAGCCAGTCGCACCCTTCAGACCATTTGTGAGCTCACCATTGGAAGTCCATGCGACCCCAGCTATGTCAAGGTGTGCCCAGGAACGATTTTTATCTTTCAGGAATCGTTTTAAGAACTGAGCTGCAGTTGTTGCTCCAGCGCCAGAGATCTTTCCTGTATTTCTAATGTCTGCAATATCAGAGTTGACTCTGTTGTCGTAATGGTCGCTGAGAGGCATTCTCCACAGAAGTTCATTCACATCTTTTCCAGCTTGTTTTAAATGATCTGCAAGCTGATCATTATTTGAAAACAACCCTGCAAACTCATCTCCAAGAGCGACAGAAATAGCACCTGTGAGAGTCGCAAGATCTATCAGAGTTTGGCAATTGTATTCTGTCTGAGCAAACCACATTACATCAGCCAGGACCATTCTGCCTTCTGCATCCGTGTTATCAACCTCAATTGTTTGTCCTGACATCGATACCACGACGTCACTAGGCCTCTGAGCTGTACCTGACGGCATGTTTTCAACTAGCCCTAAAAATCCGATCACATTTTTCTTAACTTTTTGCTCTGCAAGTGATCTTAGTAATCCAGCTACAACACCAGCACCAGCCATATCATATTTCATTTCAGCTATGTGATGTGAGGACTTTAAATTTATACCACCTGTATCGAATGTCACACCTTTACCAATGACTGCAAGAGGCAGGACATCATGTTTATCACCCCACCACTCAAGCACTACAAGTTTTGCTTCATTAGCACTGCCTTGAGCAACAGCAAGAAGTGATCCCATACCAAGTTTTGTCATTTCGTTTTTGTCTAGTACTCTGACCTTCAGCCCAAACTTTTCAAGCTCCATACATTTCTTCGCAAAACTCTCAGGATATATTATGTTGCCTGGCTCACTCACGAGATCACGTGTAAACATAACGCCATCAGCTGTAATTCTATGGCGTTCAAAAATCTGTGCAGCCTTTTCATGATTTTCAACAAAAATGTTAACTGATTGCAAAGTTAGCTCATGGTCTTTTTTCTTATCAAAATAATGTTTTGTAAATTTATAGTTACGCAACTTAATACCTTCAGCAATGTATGCTGCAGCTGTCTGCAAGTCTTTTATATTTTCAGAGATAAGATTACTTTCAATAAAAACATCACCTTCTTCAACTTTCATTGCATTGAGTTTTGTTGCGATCGCTGCTCCGACTGATTGCAGCTGTTTCCTAGCAATTTTTTTGTTTTCACCAGCACCAACAACTCCAACCATACAATTTTCACCATTAAATAGAGCTCCTGAGATAGAACCAACTTTTCCTTTAAAAGATTTTTTTATTGCAAAAAAATCATCTATGTTCTTATGTGATTCTGCAAGGAGTTTTGTTGGCTTCATGTCATCACATATTATAAAAACTTTTATCTTTGATTGGCCTTTTGATTTTATGTCTTCGAAATGGATTTTCATTTTTACCTCATTGATTGTTTGATAGGCTTTAGACCTAGAGTACATTATGTAATACTGTTGTCAAGCACGATCCCTCCTAGATTTTTGGTTTATTTAAATTAAAAAGTTTTAGAGTTTCTGCAAGGAATTCAGCATATTTTTTGTACTCATCTTCTGATTTGCTTTCAATACAAATAATGAGAGCATTTTCAGTATTAGATTGTCTCACGAGCCACCAGCCTTCTTCTGATTCATGTTTCAAACCATCTATTTCCAAAAAGCCTATTTTATTGTCTTTAAGGTAATTTAAAAGGTATGTCATAACACTTATCTGCGTTTGTTTGGAGCACTCGATTTTTACATCATATTTAGAAAAAGTCTTTGGCATCATTTGTATTGTTGAATGGAAAACATCAAGCTCAGCAATCAAAAATTTCAAAACATACAGTGCTGCAAGGATTGCGTCATCATAGGGAATACTCCTCTCACCATCATGAAATTGAAAAAAAAGATGTCCACTGACTTCTCCACCAAGAACAGCCCGATTCTCATCCATTTTAGATTTTATGAAGGAATGACCTGTTTTCTGTATAACAACCTCAAAGCCAATCTTTTCAAGCTCTCTAGTGATCAGATTGTTGGTCTTGATGTCGACGACCACTTTTCCTCTTGCAAATTGCTTTGCCAAGATCAAAAGAATTCTGTCACCACGTAGGACCTCACCATCTTTCATCACGACTAAAAGCCTATCTCCGTCACCATCAAAACAAAATGCTATGTCATAATCCGAAACAATTTTTTTAACTCTATCTATATTTAGATCGCTCGTTGGATCTGGCTGTGAAGTTATAAAATCCTCAGTATTAATCACATCACTTTGAATTGGCAGGTTTTTGACAATCTCACTGACAATCTCCTTAGTTGCGCCGTTATTGCAATCCCAGAGGACTTTCATGTGTTTTGTGCATTCGATAGATCTCAGCTGTGTTCTGTCAAAAATGTAGTTAAGATAGTCATCATGATTTCTCTTGATGTACAAATTATTCCCATATTTATCGATCAGTTCTATTAGCTGTGTTCCATCAACTATCTTAGAGTCAAAGACAACTTTAAAGCCATTATAGTTTGTAGGATTATGAGATGCAGTCACCATTATCCCGAGGGTTTTTTTCTTTGTATTACTAAGAAAAGCCTCATGGTATAAAAGTGGTGTTGGAACAACTCCGATGTGTCTGACAACTACTCCCAACTCATTGAGTCCCATGCACAATGCATTTGAGATATTAAAAGATGTTTGTCTGTTGTCCATACCCACCATAACATGGTATTCGACTCCCAACGATTTCATATAATGCCCGAAGACCAGACCTAAAAAGAACGAATCTTTTTCGTCAAATTCTTTTGGCACGCTCCCACGTATGTCATAGGCTCTAACAACAGACTTAAGTCTTTCTAGTGAACGAATTATATCGACTTTACTAATCATATGCCAAAGTTTTTTGTTACACTAACAACATACATATAAATAGTAACAATATGTAGACTTTTTGTCAACAAAATATTTTATAGTATTGAGATTAAAATCTGTGCATTCCACAGCATAGCCAGAAGATATGCAAGGTCAAATAGCTTCTTGAATCTGTATAGGATGAGATTTCCAGAGTAAGAAATCATGAATAGACCAGGAAAGGTACCAATACCAAATACAAGTGCTGCTAAAACTCCTAAAGGTATGCTTTTTGTATTTGCCGTTATTACAGCAACTGCGCTATATACGATCCCACAAGGTATTAAGCCAAGGCATACTCCAATAAGTAACCTTGAGAGTGAATCCTGTCCAAGATTAAGGTTGATTTTAAAAAATTTGATGTTCATAAATGGCTTAATCTGTGGAATTTTAGGAATCAATAATTTTCTGTTGAACAGGCTAAAAATGACTCTTAAACTCGAAATACAGAAGTATAATATTACAAGTAACAGGAAAAAGTTTTTAAATAACTTGAAGAGATAATTATCTTTTATAGCCTCTCCCAATGCAATTACGAGTGCTGTTAAAATTGCATAAGTGATAGCTTTTCCGAGGTAATATTCCCATGCAGCACAGCACACAATCTTTTTTATATTTCCATGGGTTTTTCCTGGTAGATCAGAGATCATTCTAGCTGATGCTTGACTCATAGCAATAGCACCACACATCCCTATGCAATGAGAGAAGCTGCTTGTGATTCCTAAGACAAATAGATTCAAAAGTAGCCCTATGCTGTCGAGATTTGTTGCGACTGCAGCTGCTGCATTTTGACATTCACACATTAAAATTCAATAATCTTATTTCCATTGTTTGTGATAACATAAAACTTTTTATTGATCACAGAAGGCTTTCCAAAGATTGATTCATCAAACCTTTTTATCTCAACTATATTTCCTGTCATTGGATCTACTGATATTCCTCTTTTGTCAGATGAGGTAATGAAAATTTTATCATTCAAAACGATTGGTTCAGACAACAAAATATCATTGTATGAAGCCCTGAAGAACTTACTCTTCTTCCGATCTCCTAGGAGTTTTTCATACAAATTATTTCTCCATAATACCTCTCCATTTGCTTTAGAGACACACATGAGTGCTCCGACGTCGTTCAAGATTATAACCCTGTCATTTAGTAACCAAACAGGCTTAGAGCTCACCATTGGTATCATCCAATCTGGCTTGTCGCTTCCTAGCTTAATCTTTATAATGAACCCATCACTATTATTGAAGTAAATTGAGCTATCTGATGGATCAAAGGCAAACACGCCGTATTCGTTCATGAAATCCTTTCCCTTAACAAACTCTGTTGTATTTGCTCCTGATGAGATCCATTCAATATCTCCCCTCATTACATTTATAGCTCTTATTTGATCAGTTGAAGTCTGCTGAATTATGCTGTTGCCAAACGCTATAGGTCTTGTTGCTGAAATTGTCCTATGATTTGTATTTACAATACTTGGTATAACCCATTGGACTTTTCCTGATTGTAATTCTACACAGTATGCAGAATCTGTCTTTGAAAAGACAACGACCTTGTCTTGCACTATAAGTGGCTTTGAGTTAACTGCTACATCTAATTCTCTTTCCCATAGAACTGTCCCATTGTTATTTACATCAAATGCCTTGATGATGTTTGTACCACAGCTAGCAACCGCTATGCCATCTTTTGTAGAGATTGATGTGTTAGAGCAAAATGATTTGTTTTTAGAGAAATTGACTGTCCATATGGTTCTGAAGTCTTTATCTAAAAGGGTTATTTGTCCTTTATCATTTACAATTATATTTCCTTTTGGAGTAGATTCGATTTCAGAAAAGATTGATACATCTGAATTCCATCCACTGCCTGTATGGTGACTTTTTATCTCAGATGTTTTAACTTCAAATGATCCACTTCTGTATTCAGCAACACCCTTATCCAATTTGATATTTTTTCCAAATACAGATGAAATAATATCCTTAGGATCAACATTACTGCCTAATGCCTTAATAAAATATTTTCCTTCTTGCGGCGATAGATCCTCCTTTGTACCAGAACATCCAACTAAAACAAAAGCCAAACAAATTGCAAATTTCCTAAACATAAAAAATAAAAATTAAGATTTCTGAAGTACAAATAAAGCGAAGTCTCCTGCCATTTGAATTGACAATTTTACCTCAAATCCTGAAGATTTAGCAATATTCACTAGATTTCTCGGATTATGGCTGAACTCCTCAATTGCTCCAATAAATACAGATTTTGTAGAATTTTCCCCAGAGATATTGTTTTCATCAATCATAGACGTATCAGAAGCATTTACTTCATCAACTTTCTCTACCTCAACAACTTTGAGATTTCCAGTATCATCCTCTGAGAAGCAGTGTGAAAAACTAAAAGGAACTTCATCATTAAAAATTCTTGTAACTAACACACAAATACCATTATCCTGTAAAGAAGCAAATATCTTTATGAACATTGGTGTGATATCCTCACAATACCTCAATGTATCAGGTAAGATTATAAATGAATAGAGATTCTGATCATTAGAAACATCTGAGATGCTATTCAAGATCTGTATTGAATCATAAACCTGTTTGTTGTTTGAATGCATCTCCTTTGCAACAGCTGCTGCCTTTTCACCAACCTCAGTTCCGCAAAAGTATTGAATATTTGGTGCGAAGGTCTCCCTGAAAATCCTACCAAAAACCCCAACATAACATACGACTTCTAAGACCTTTGATGATGGATTAAAATAGGATTTCAAGATAGTTATAATGCCATAATATCTGAGGAGCAAAGACTCATCTATCTTTGCTGTACTGAGATTTAAAGCGAGTCTATCTCTCTTGATCTTGATAATGCTGATTGGAATAGATGTAATTTCTTGGTTATTCATGACTTTTATACAGTACTCAGCTTCAGCCCTGTATTCTATGTTATTGGAAGCAAGGTAGATGTTCAGATGCTCTTTTGCCTTGATGTAGTTTTCCTTCTCCATATATATCCTTCCAATGAAGTAGTTGCTTTCTACAACCTTATAGCTTGATCTCTGTAACATCCTGAATCTCATGATACCATCATTGAAGTTACCAGCAACAAAATGATATTGTGCGAGATCCCAATTAGTTCCTTTTAGGTCTTGTAGTTGACTTCTGATTTCCTTGTACTTATCTTTCAGAATCACTCCTATATCTTTGAATGACATTCCTGAGAATATTTCTCTGAATCTATCTAAAACATCAATGATAAAATTTTTCAATCTTATAAAGCTTTCATATAAATATCTCATTTGGACCTCTAAAACTAATTAATAATCAACAATAACTGAATTTGAAGGTAATTCAACATTTTGAGAAAAAACTATTATCTCATGGTTTTTTCTTAATCTTATTTTTCTGTCATCTTGTTGGAATTTTGCCTTCTTGATTTGTACTCCTGCGGTAGTGGTAGATGCTCTGTCTTTGTAATCTTTATAAGGACTGACTCTGTCCTTATGGTAATAGAGAAGGCTGTTGCTTTGCTTGATCTTTGAGAAGCCATCTTTCATATAGACCGCATATTTTTGTCCGTTAGGACCTCTCATTGACTCAAGAACCTCACTGACTTTCTTCAGATATCTGTTACCGAACTCAGGGGTATGAGAATGGTAATGAGCTATGGCTTTATTCCAGCTTTTTGAAGCATTATATTTTTGTACTAGAAAGTGTGCTGCATAGGCTGCATTGTGCTTTGGATGTAGTAGTTCTTCTGGTTTGTTGAAGTTATGACCATGATGTTTCCAGTTGACTTGATGACATCCTATGTCAACGTTTTCACCTTTTGCTATAGCTTTTCTCAAGAATGCAGCTGCTTCGGCATAGGTGTTGAAGAACTGACCTCTTCCATCTATTCCCACTATCCAGGGAGATGGTAATGACATCTTGTGTTCTGTACTCCATCTGCCTGACTCGACAATTGAGATCGATCTGAGGACATCTCTCGGAATGTTATACTTCTTTTCATAGTAGCTTGAAGCTGCAAGACACAGAACCCTCGGGTCGATATCTCTTGATAAAATATCCGTTGCGCTGACAGAAAACTTAGCAAAAAGCGTAATTATTGTGATAAATATAAATATTATTTTTTGCATAAAAATTATGTCTCGTAAGGAAATAGAATCATCACAGCTCGGAAAAAAGACCGCTTATTTTGATAAGTATAATCCAAATCTATTATACCCTATATCACGAATACCTCAAGAGAATTCAGTGAAAATGTATGGATATGACTTGTGGCACTTATATGAGCTCTCATGGCTAAATCCCAAGGGGAAGCCTGAAGTTGCGATTGGAAATATTGCTTATGATGCATCTTCAAAAAAACTCATTGAGTCAAAGTCTCTCAAGCTATATTTAAACTCTTTTAATAACTCTGTCTTTGATGATTTTTCATCAGTTCAAAATACTATCGAAAAAGATCTATCAAATGCATTAGAATTACCTGTAATGGCAAAGCTTTGGGGGTTGAATGAAAATGCTAGGATCGTAAGTCCTGAAGGAGTATGCATTGATAATTATGATGTTGAAATCGAATCATATGATTTTGATCATAGGACTGGGGTTCTAAGTGATTTAGTTGAAGGTGATACTGAGGTATATGAATCCCTCTATTCCAACCTATTGCGCTCCAACTGCCCGATAACTGGACAACCAGATTGGGGCACAGTCATAGTTGATTATCGAGGAAGAAAAATGTCTCATAAAAAGCTTCTTGAGTATATTATTTATTATAGAAACCATAATGACTTCCATGAACACTGTATAGAAAGCATCTATTCTGAGATCCTGATGCATTGCAGGCCATCTAAATTGAGAGTCTATGCACAATATACAAGACGTGGCGGAATTGACATAAATCCTTATAGGTCCACTGAAATGGACTTCTCTATGGACGAAGTTGTCAATGATAGAACTAGACTTATCAGGCAGTGATCACTTGATTTCGACAACATCATAATCCATCTCATCAGCTATCTCCTTAACATTCTTCAGATGCAGGGGATTCCCACTAATTCCCTTGTAAAAGACTATCGGTTTTTGTATCGATTTTACTGGAATTTCATTGATCTTCTTACCATCAATCATCTCATTTAAAATCTCTGCACCAAGCTCCCCTATTTGAGACTCTTTAACCCCTATTGCAAGGTCTGCACCACTCATTACAGAGCCCTCATCTGATGTTATAACTGGTAAGTCATAGGCAGCTTCAACAATAACATTTATCATGCTTACAATCGTATGATCTTTTAGTACTAAAATGCACTCAGAATTACCTATGGCAGATGATATGCTGTAGATGTCGGTTGAGTTTGCAACATTGAATTTTTTTATTTTTAAACCATATTCACTGCTAATTTTCTCCACCTCATCAACTTGCTTCTGAATCCTCTCATCATTACTATAAACCAATAAAATCCTGCTTCTGCCTAGCTTTGAGATGAATGACAAAATTGTTTTTATTTGAATCTCATCTTGAACATTTGTTATATTTCTATGTCCTTTTTTATGAGTTCCTTTCTAGTATTTTCATCAATTGTACTAGCTAGAGCTATGATAGGTTTTTTGTCTGTAGCATTGATTGCGATCGTTGTAGCGCTTGTACCGATCGGCATTATTACACCATAATCATTACTCTCAGATACTTGATTGACAGCGGATGTAATGTTGTTGATATCGCCCATAGCGTTGAATTCCACCACTCTACCATCCTCCTTTGTATCCTTTAATTTACTCTTCAAACCAGCAACAATATCATCCATTGCCTTGTGTTGGATCGGAAGAATCACTGCTATTTTCTTATCTTTAATGCAGTTACATTCTGCACCAGCATCATTTATACTACCACCGCTCAGTTGCATTGCTGCAGCAATCGCAGAAGCAAGTACTATTTTTAATATCGACATAGACCCCATTCTTGGTTTAAGATAAAATCTTGCTTTCTAATTTTGTTGTTAAATTCACAAGTCTCCCTATGATTTTATCAACTATGCCGAAGTCATCCAGAGTCTCGATTGCCATTCCTACAGCGTTTAAGCTCTGTTGGTTTGACTTCCTTGAATTGTATCTAACAAGATTTGAAAAAACATCCTCTCCAAAACAATATAACACATCCTCACAAGGCAAGTCACGAAAATTTTTCGATGTTTGAACACCTTCTTGGATTATCACATCATTGTTATCGAGCCCATGTTTGATAGAGCTCATGCTGTTCCTATACTTTTTGTTGATGTTTATTACATCATCGCCTGAGTAAGCAACCATCACTCCCATTCCGAAAGTACCGTTATTAGCTTTTATGAAAACATGTGGTTCATATTTCATTTTGTGTACCTGATACTTCTCAGATATTTTGATGAGCATTTTCTCTACCTTTTTAGCGACTTCTTCAATGCCGATCTTGTTTTTAAAATCAACTCCTTTACATCTATCTATGAATGTTGAAAAAAACCATGGATCGATGTCGAGGTTCAGATCACTTACCATCTCATTTACGAGATCATTATAGATCCCGAGATGAATATGTTTTTTTCTGTTATGCCATCCGAACTCCGGTGAAGGGAATACCTTTCGCCTGAGTTTCATGAGTTCCTCTGGACATCCAGAGCTTAAGTCGTTGTTCAAGATTATCAGATCTAAGTCATTCAACTCAACATCGCGATCAATTGCTATCACTTTGTGATCATCTATTGTGAGAAGAAATACCTCAGCAGCTTGAGTTTCAAGTCCCTGCTTAAGTATCTGCACGTTTTCCATGTAGTGTTTATTTCTGGTGAAATTTTCAACTAGTAAACCGACTTTTTTTCCAATCTTAAGAATATCTGTAAAGGCATAACCTAACCTTTTTAGATGCTCAGCAGAGGAAAAATTGTTGAATCCACTCGGAAATAAGTTTATATCGACTGGTGCGATCTTGCAGTCTGATTCCCTTACATCGACAGAGCAATACAGAAGATTCAAGCCACTTTTAGTTGACTGATTTTTTCTGTCTATCCAATCAATGATTTCTTTACTGTTATTAAGCAATATATTCCTAGCAGTTAGCACTTTACCTTATATAAATCTGATAAAAAATTTCATAGAAGTATACAGGTTGACATACAAAGTGTAAATCTTTTCAGGAAATTTAGCTTTCGATTTTTTTATTTTTTCATATTGATTCACTTGTTTTTGTTCCTACTAATTTCATTCTAACACTTCTAGAATGAGTACGGAAGTACACAAGTGAAAAATTTTGAAATTTATTTGACTCTTTCGAGGTATTCGAGACTTTCAATATTTACTAGGATTTTATCTCCACTTTCAACAAAGGGAGGGACGCCGATCTTAACTCCATTTGAGAGAATAGCGGGTTTATAGGATGATGCAGCCGTTTGGTTTTTAACTACAGCATCACATTCTGAGACTTCCAACACCATTGTGTCTGGCAATTTTACCATTATGACTTCTCCGTTGTACATCTCGAGGTCGACCTGAGCCCCATCCTTCAGGAATTTGAATTTTATATCATCCATTATGCTCTTGTTAATCTCAATTTGTTCATAGGTTTCATTATCCATGAAGTGAAGGGTATCTCCATCTGCGTACAAGAACTGTGATGAACGTTGTTCTAGCTGTGCTCTCTCGACTGTCTCATCGCTTCTGAAACGAACATTTTTTTTAGTACCCGTTCTGATGTCTTTCATCTCTACTTGCATGTAAGCTCCGCCTTTGCCTGGTTGCGTATGCATTGTTTTGAGTACAACCCATAGTCTTCCTTCGTATTCAAGGACGTTTCCTACCCTGATACTAACTCCGTCTATTTTCATTTTCTGTCTTTTCTTAAATTTTACCTAAAACTTTTGCTATTGTCTTTCCAAGTACAGCAGGCGATTCTGCAACAGTAATACCATTACTTCTCATGATATCCATCTTTGCAGCTGCTGTGTCATCTCCGCCAGATACGATTGCTCCAGCATGTCCCATTCTCTTGCCATGAGGTGCTGTTTTTCCAGCAATAAATCCTACAACAGGTTTCTTATTACCAGTGCTTTTTATGAACTCTGCTGCATCTATTTCAGCTCTACCACCTATTTCACCTATCATCACTATTGCGTCTGTATCATCGTCTTGCATGAACATTGAAATCACATCAACGAAGTTCATACCACCCAGAGGATCGCCACCTATTCCAACACATGTTGACTGACCTAAACCTATCTTTGTGATTTGATTTGCAGCTTCATATGTTAGAGTCCCTGAACGTGATACTATACCTATTCTTCCTTTTCTATGAATAAACCCTGGCATTATTCCTATCTTGCATTCCTCTGGGGTTATAACACCAGGACAATTAGGTCCAACAAGCTTTGTTTTACTTCTACTAACAACCTTCTTGACCTTTAACATATCGAGAACTGGTATCCCTTCTGTTATACAAACAACTAGATCCAGTTTTGCATCAACTGCCTCAAGAATTGCATCAGCTGCGAATGCAGGTGGAACATAGATAACTGATGCTGTAGCACCAGTCTTTTTGACCGCTTCTCCAACTGTGTTGAAGACTGGTAGTCCGAGGTGAGTTGCTCCACCTTTTCCTGGGGTCACGCCACCAACTATTTTTGTTCCATAAGCTATTGCTTGTTCAGAGTGAAATGTACCTTGTTGTCCTGTAAAACCCTGACAAATCACCTTTGTATTGCTATTAACTAATATTGACATAAGTATTGTTATTTTTTGTTATAATGCGAATTTTATCACTTGTTTTACTGCTTCTTCCAGGTCATTTGTTGCAAAGAATTTTATTCCTGACTCTCTAAGCATCTTGTCTGCCTTTTCAGCATTAGTACCATCCATTCTGAGGACTACAGGTAGTTCACGTTTTAAATCTCTTGATGCATCTATTACGCCCTGAGCTATTAGATCGCAACGGACAATCCCACCCATTATGTTGATGAAAACACCTTTGACATCAGGATCAGAAGCTATAATGTGCATTGCCTTTGTGACTCTTTCTGCATCAGCTGTACCACCTACATCGAGGAAGTTTGCTGGCTCTCCACCATGTAGATGAATTAGATCCATTGTAGCCATTGCAAGACCAGCACCATTTACCATACAAGCTATGTTTCCCTGCATCTTCACATAATTCAGACCAGCTTTGGTTGCTTGTACTTCAAGAGGTGAGCTTTCATGTTCATCTTCCATTGCAGCGATGTCTTTGTGTTTGAAGAGTGCATTATCGTCGAAGTCACACTTAGCATCAAGAATGAAGAAGTCACCTTCAGCTGTGATTATAAGAGGATTTATCTCAATTTGGTTAGCATTTTTTTCTATGAACATTTTATAAAGTCCTCTTATGACTTCTGCGAACTTCCCCATCAGATCTTTTTCAATACCAATTCCATAGGCCAAATTTCTTATATGAAAATCATACAGACCAATTGTTGGATCAACTGTTGCTGTGATAATTTTATCTGGATGATTCTCAGCAACCTCTTCTATATCCATACCGCCCTCAGCTGATGCTATGATTGATACTGCTGCGTTGACTCTATCAAGGACCAATGACACATATAATTCCTTTACAATATTTTTTGTTTCTTCAACATATAGTTTTCTAACAAGCTTTCCTTCATCGCCTGTTTGTTTAGTCTTTAGAATCATACCGATCATTGACTCTGCTGTCTCAGCTACTTTAGCTTTGTCTCTAACTAGTTTTATTCCACCAGCTTTTCCTCTACCACCAGCATGTACTTGTGCTTTTAGAACCCATCCAGTGCTTCCAAGTTTATCTGCCGCTGCGACTGTTTCCTGTACTGATTCAGCTAAGAAACCCTTCGGGACATTTAAATTATATTGCGAAAGAAGAATCTTTGCCTGATATTCATGTATATTCATTTTTGATTTTTTATTTCAGTTGAAGTAAATCTTTTTTATTAAACTATTAAAAACAAACCTTATCAAAAAGTTATGGGCTCTGCAATCACATATAAAAATTATTCATTATAAAATGTCTAAAAAGAATACAATAAAGTTTTTCAAAATGCAGGGCTCAGGAAACGATTTTATAGTCATTGATAAAAATCATTTGAAGAGAGAGCTTACAACTGATGACATAAAACTACTCGCTAATAGAAATTATGGGATTGGATGCGATCAACTGTTGGTTTTTGACATAAAAAAATCTGGAATTGTTGAACTTTTCATATATAATAAAGATGGGTGTACTGCTCTGAATTGTGGAAATGGCTTGCGTTGCATCGGATTGTTATTGAAAATACAAAAACAAATTGACGAAGTAGAGATTAAAATAAATGGTGGAAATAAAGCTAAAACAAGGGTTTTAAAACTTTACAGCGATACTGAGGGCGAGATTTATACAGAGCTCGGTGAGTACTCAATGTCTGATAACGATGATGGTGTGGATGTGTACATTGGAAACCCACATCTTGTGATTCCTATTGACAATTTGTCAAATGTTGATATGGGTTACGGTGAATATTTGAGTAAAAAAAGAGACAAGAACATCTCTTTCGCACAGTACGATGATAATTCTGCAAAAGTCAGAGTATATGAAAGAGGAGGTGGAGAGACAAATGCTTGCGGTAGCGCTGCGGCTGCAGTACAATTAGCTTTTATGAACTCAAAAGAAATAGATGTGAAATTTGTAGTAAGTGGTGAAACTATAACAGCTGGAAATAAAACTGACATAAATGGAAAATCAATCAGTTATATAAAAGGTCCAGCTAAGCTACTATATGAAGGTAATTTTTTCTTATAAAATTTAATTCTTAGATGGGATTGCTAAATGACTTTAAGTAAACAAAGTGTTAAATATTTAGTTACAGGTGGAGATCCTGTATGTGGTGCAATAAAATGTATGGGTGCGAAAAACTTTGCAACAAAGGCAATGGTTGCATCCCTACTAACTTCAAAGACATCAACTCTCTGTAATGTACCTCTCATAGGAGATGTAGAAATAACGCAAAGGTTACTTGAATCGCTTGGAGTAAATATTAAAAACGATGAGAAAGGAGCTCTTGTGATTGATCCGAGTAATCTATCAGTCAATGAGGCATCTATGCCTGATTCACGTACAAACAGAATTCCCATCCTTCTTCTGAGTGTTCTGTTGCATAAGTTCGACATGGTTAGTGTGCCTCTCGTTGGTGGTGATGAAATCGGCAAGAGAAAGGTAGATTTCCATATGTATGCTCTAGAGGCCTTCGGTGCAAAGATAGAACATCATGCAAACAAATATATTGCAAGAAGGACAGAGGCCCTCCATGGATGTGAGATAACATTACCTTATCCGTCAGTTGGGGCAACAGAGACATGTATCTTTCTAAGTGTTTTAGCGAGAGGTCTAAGCGTCATAAAAAACATAGCAATTGAGCCAGAGATAACTGAGTTAATTACTATGTTGAGATGTATGGGGGCAGTTATTCTATTCACTGGTAACAGAGAAATAACCATACATGGAGTTGAGACTTTATCGGGTACGCAAGTTCACATTATAGGAGACAGAATAGAAGCTGCTTCATGGGCATCACTTGCCTGTGCGTCAGATGGTCTCATAAGAATCGATGGAGTCAAACCAAATCTTCTTGGGAATTTCCTATCATATTATAAAATGGCTGGAGGTGGCTACAGAATCATAGGAGAAGACTCTATGGAGTTCTTTAGAGAAAGTAAACTGAAGCCAGTCAGCATAGAGACAGATGTTTTCCCAGGGTTTTCAACTGATTGGCAGCAGCCATTTGCAACAGTTCTAACTCAGACAGATGGCACATCAACAATCCATGAGACAGTCTATGAATATAGATTTGGATATCTAGATGTACTAAATAAATTGGGTGCAAACACAAGAGTAACAGATCAGTGTGTTGGATCAGCTGTGTGTAGGTATCATGGCCTCGGACATAAACATAGCGCAATAATTGGTGGCAGAACTCCTCTAAGAGCAATAGATGAACCTGTCATAGTACCAGACCTTCGTGCTGGACTTGCATACCTCATAGTTGCAGTAATTGCCAATGGCAAGACAGAACTACTTGATGCTGAGCAGATAGAACGTGGTTATGGGAATCTCATCACAAAACTTCAAAACACTAACCTTAAGCTAGATAGAATTATCTACTAAAAACTCCTATTGATGCTTTACTGAGAAGTATTACAATGTTAGTATCAATTGAGAGTTTTTAATGAGATAAATAAAAATGTATAAAAATGATCCTGAGGCACAGCCTTTCATAAAGAAATCAGTAGATGCGATGCATGGCCTCCTTTCAAGAAAAAAACCTCAAGGTATACTTAAGCCTGATCCAGAGATAGAGTTTGGTAGTGAAAAATTCTTTTTAGCATCGTTTAATAGACGCTTGCTTGCTGCTTCGATCGATATGCTTGTGATCTCACTGTTATTAACACCTTTCAGCTATATTATATCTGCCTTCGGACTAGGTGATGAGATGATGAAACTGCAGATGAAGCCAGAGTCAATGCTTGAGGAGATATCAGCTACAACCTTCCTAAAGATGCTATATGATAGCGGTTTGATTGAATATGTGATCTTCATGCAGAGTTTCATGGTTATTATGATTGGTTTATATGCAGTTTTGTTTTGGCATAAGAAAGGTGCAACACCAGGCAAATTGCTTTTGAAATGCAAAGTTGTTGATGAAAAAACAGGTTTAAATCCATCAATAAAGCAAAGCATCATAAGGTTCATAATGATTCCTGTTTCGATTATGCCTGTATTGATTGGTCTATTTATGATAGATTTTACAAAGAAGCGTCAGTCATTACATGATAAAATCGCTGGAACAGTAGTCATCAGAAAGAAATAAAACATGATATAATGGTGGATGATAAATCAAAAAAATCCACCACATGTTTAAAAATATTTTAATTGTAGTATTGTGTCTCCTTTGTATAAGTGGCAGTAATGCCAATGAAAAAACACAAAATAATACTGAAAAAATGTCAAAAGAAAGAACCTTATCAATTATCAAACCTGATGCTGTTACAAAAAACATTATAGGGAAAATCGAAGGGAAATTTGAAGCTGCTGGCCTTAGGATAGTTGCAATGAAAATGATACATCTTACTCAGGAGCAGGCTGAAAAGTTTTACGATATACATAGAGAAAGACCTTTCTTCAAAGATTTAGTATCATTCATGATATCTGGACCAGTTGTAGTACAGGTTTTGGAAGGAGAAGGAGCAGTCATGAAGAATCGTGACATAATGGGCGCTACAAACCCAAACGATGCAGCACCAGGAACTATCAGAAGAGAATTTGCAGACAGTATTGATGCAAACTGCGTACACGGATCTGATTCACTTGAAAATGCAAAGAACGAAATAGCTTTCTTCTTCGGAAACAACGAGATCTTCAGTCACTAGTAAAGAGTGGCTTCCCAGTCATATCGATAGGGATCTCTAACCCCATGAGATGTAGTACAGTTGGTGCGACATCTCTCAGACCATATTCCTCACCAACATTAGCAATCCTTTTAATGTTTTCATTTACACAAATAAATGGGACTTTATTTAGGGTATGAGCCGTATGTGGTTGATTTGATTCTTCATCAAACATCTGTTCAATATTCCCATGATCAGCTGTAATAAGCATTATGTAGTCGTTTTCAATCGCAGCACTTTTTACTATTCTCAGGCAATCATCTAGGACTTCACATGCCTTTTTAGCTGCCTCAAAGTTACCAGTATGTCCAACCATGTCTGCATTTGCAAAGTTTACACATATGAAATCATATTCATTGGCTCTGATCTTTTCAGTCAGGTTTTCTGTAATCTCATAGGCTGACATCTCTGGTTTCAAGTCATACGTTGCAACTTTTGGAGATGGGATGAGGATTCTGTCTTCATTATTATATGGTGTCTCTGCGCCACAGTTGAAGAAAAATGTAACATGGGCATATTTTTCTGTTTCAGAGATCCTTAGCTGCTTCTTTCCTCTCAAAGATATCATCTCACCCAGAGTATTATGTATGATTTCATTTGGAAATAGTGCCTCAATTGACGGCATTTTTCCATCAAAGTAATCAACCATAGAAAATATCTTGGTGACATTTGATTTGTGACTGATTAATTCAGCAATCTGTTTCATCCTATCAGATCTGAAGTTGCAAAATACTACTGTATCTTCTAGTTCAAATCCGCCATAGTTTTTGTTTCTTGTTGGGACAAAAAATTCATCAGAAGTGCCGTCAGAGTAGCTTTTTGAAATAAATTCCATTACGGATTCAAATTGGTTAGATGATTTCCCTAATGCAATTGCATCATAAGCTAGCTCCGTTCTATCTGATCTGTTGTCGCGATCCATAGCATAATACCTACCACTGATTGTACCTATCTGACAATTTTCATGTAGCAATGGAGCGATCTTTTGCATGTATTTCTCAGCAGATCTCGGAGGTGTATCTCGACCATCAGTTATGATATGAAGCCAGATTTTTTTTCCCTTCAATTCACTTATCAAATGAAGCATATGATCCATATGTGAATGTACCCCTCCATCAGAAACAAGTCCAATCAAGTGATATGTAGAGGAATCACTTGTGATACTTGGAAATGTACTACTAACAATGCTATCATCTATCTTTGAAAGATATTGTTTTATTATTCTACCGCTTCCAATCGTCATATGTCCGACTTCTGAGTTACCCATCTGACCTTCCTTTAAGCCAACGTGTTTTCCAGATGCATTTAGAGAAACAGAGTTATGTAGGTTATTTTGCACGAATGGTATTGATAGTCCATTTCCATATGTGATTCCAACTCCATCAAGTATGCAAAGAATTACCTTCATTTAGATTTTTTATTTTTAATTATACTACATATTTTTTTTTGTAAAATTTACTTAAAGTAGAATTATCTAATAAAATACAATTGAGTTTTTTAAACTAGTGGTAGAGAAATTATTCTTGAAAACAATAGGAGAAAAAATAATAAATGAAAAATTTTAAAACAGATACTTTTTTAGTTGTAAAACATGAAAAATTAAGGGAAGCCTTAAAGAATGACAGATTATCTGATTTTTATAAAATCATTGCACGCCTTGAAAATACCCCAAATCTTTTTTGGGGAGTAGTTAAGGAAGGAAGGCTTAGCGTTGAAGCAACGCAAAGAAGTCGTCGCCTTGCATCTTTAAACTCACATCAACCATTAAAACTCGAAGAAGGAGATGATTTAATGGATCTAAAATTTATAAATAATGATACATCAAGTGTTCATCCAGTCACAATAAGATTCTTATGTGCAGGTCCAAATAGTGAATTATTAAAGCCAATTGCAGATATTTTACATCCAAAACAAAAACATAATTTATTTCGTCCATTTTTAGAACAGAGGGAGCCAGTTTCTTGTATAACAAAACTATTATCGTTAGATGAAAGTTGTGTCTTAGAACCCAATTTCAATACTCCTGATGGTAACAATACAATGGTAAAAATGATTAAGTTATCACCAAAATGCTTACCAGTAATAGCAGAAATGATAATGCTGGACTTATTTTTAAGAGATACAGATCAACTAGAGCTCATAAAAAAATGCCTTGCTATTGGGTTCATAGGGTCTGTAATATCTGAGAGCGCATGGGATAAAGGCATGGATGCATATAAAAAGATCTCTGCACCTTATATTGATATAAGAGAAGGTTATGTTGATCAAAGTAGACATGAAATGTTAGAAAAAGAACTTACAAAAGACATAACATGGATGACATTCTTCAAGATTTTACTTAAACATATCTTTCAAAGAGTCATTGAAACAGTTACTTTCTCAAAATATGAAGAAAATGAGTATAATACTTATAATAGGAGAGAAGCATTCAAATATCTATATCATCTCATCAAAGATACAATAAACGAAAGAAACATTGCAAAAGAAAATGAAACAGAACTTGACTATATGGAAGCAAAAGATAGAGTGACTGTATTCAATAGAGAAGGAGGTCTTTTTAACCAGTATATCCAGATTCACCAATGACGCCTCCAGAGTCAGTAGGTGACACTTCACATGCAACGAGAATTAGAATTGAGCAAATACTTGCAGCTTGTGGTCATGGTCAATCTCCAGACTGATTCCTCTAATCTTAGCTGATCTGGATCTAATATTTCTTCTTATCTCTTCTCTAGATGCTTTTAAAGTGCCTCTGGAGAGATTTTCAAAAACCTTAATATTCTCTTTTTTATCTTTAAACTTATTTGTATGAGTTTTATGGGTATAATGCTTGAAAATGTCTTTAACAATTTTGTCTTCAAGTCCTTGGAATGTTATCACGACTATCTTTCCACCTTCAGCAATACCTTCTATAGCATCTCTTAGTCCAGTCTCTAACTCTTTTAATTCATCATTTACAAAAACTCTTAAGGCTTGGAATGTAAGAGTTGCAGGATGTATTTTTCCTCGTCTTGGAACTACCTCTCTTACTATTTCTGCTAGCTGTAGTGTTGTCTTGATTGGAGTTTTTTTTCTATTATGGCAAATTGCTTTCGCAATCTTGTATGCAGCTCTCTCATCTCCGTATTTCAAAAGGATCTCTGCTATTTTTTCTTCTCTATAACCGTTCACAACATCATATGCAGAAATTGCATTTTCTCCCATTGTCATTGTTAGAGGACCATCTTTCATGAATGAGAAGCCTCTCTCAGGTTCATTTATTTGCATTGATGATACTCCTATATCAAAAAGAATTCCATCAATCCTTTGACTTCCTATGACCGATTTTATGTTGCTGAATTTTGTATTTATGAATTCGAACCTTTGTGGAAAATCATTTCTGATTTTATCAGCAAAGATTTTTACGTTATGATCTCTATCTAAACCAATTACCTTACATGTCTGTGATGCAGTGAGGATTGCTCTGGTATGACCACCAGCGCCAAACGTTGCATCTATGTAAGTTAAACCATCTTGCGGTGAAAGAAGCTCTAGAACCTCTTCTGACATAACTGACAGATGTGGTTCAGACTGCTTCACGATTTTTCCTTTGGGATTATTTTGAGACTACGCTTTCTATGTATGAGATTGCATCAGCAACTGTTTTGATTTTCTCTGCTGCATCATCAGGAATTTCAACTTTAAAGTCTTTAAACTCTTCCTCGAAATTCATCATTATTTCAACCCTTGCAAGGCTGTCCATAGCAAGATCTTCAACGAATCTACTATCAAGTTTTATTTTTTCTGGATCCATCTCCAGTTTTTTTGCTATTACCTTTTTTACGCGACTTTCTATTGTTAAGCTCATAATAAATGATTATGTTGTATTTATTTTTGAAGCAAGATAGACTCATTAAATAACACAAGTTGATCTCTTGTCAAAGGTTTTTATATTCATTTTTTGTAGTTGATGTTATTATTACCTCAAACATTTTGTCATTTATAGTCTGATGTATAGCGTTTTTCAAGGCCTCAAGAAATTTATTGTAACGATAATTTTTATACTAATGATTGTGGTCTTTTCTATCACTTGCATTAGAACAAGCGTCTTATCAGCGAAGCATTCTGAGATAAAATATAACAGTTTTGGGATAAGATTCGGATCAATTGACTACAGTGTTGGTGAAAATATTTCTAATTTCAAGTTAATATTATCAAATATATCGATTGTTAGTAAAATCTCTGAAGAATCTCAAATAGTTGTAAAAGAGGCAATCCTTGCAATAAATTTTAGAGCAATTTATTTTGAGTTAAAGCAATCATTTGATAAAAATAAGAAATTTGATTATCCGATCTTCTACTTTGGTCTAAAAGGAATATCAGTACAAAACGCAATAGATTTCATAGAAAAGAATAAGCTGAGCAATAATTATTTGAATATAAAAAAAAGAAATAATGAAACAATTTTAAGCAATATTTTACTCTTTTTAAATAAATATCAGTTAAATAATTTTAAGGTCGAAATGCAGTTTGATGACTTTGATTTACAAAAGACATCAACAACATATAGCAACTCGAGGCTACAAAAAAATTCTTTACAAATAAAAAAGCTGATCTTCTTTAGTGCTGTGAAGAGCAGTGATTTCATAGGACAAATAAGATTGAACTATCAGTTAAATAACAAAGACGCTACACTGCTAGGATTTGTCCTGAGGCAAAAGATTGCAAAACAAAGTCTAGTATCAAAAATTATATATGGAGTGAAGGATTCAGACTATGCAACCTTGTCTCTGAGGCTTTATGGCTATTCAAACCAATTTATATCCTATGGAACTGATAGACCAAATATAGTACACTTTAATGACTTCTATGACTTCTTTATTTCATATAATATCAAGAATAAGGATGCATTCTTTGAGATCATAAATTCTTCCGTAAATGTTCAAATCCCCGAGCTAAAATATTCAGAAGTATCACTAAAAGATCTTAACTTTGAAGGTAGATACCATCCTGATTTAAGGTCATTAAGGATCAATAAATTTGACTTCAATTTAATTCGTAATTCAGGAAAGATAGGATTTGAAGGAGAATTATATTTATCTGAAAAATCTTCAGAGCTTCTCATAAGATCAAAGGATAGCTTTGATGCGAACTATATATATGACTATTGGCCACATGGAAAGGCAGAGAAAGTAAAAGAGAATCTCAAAGTTTTAATAAAAAAAGGCAATGTGGAAAAGAATTCTGAACTCTCAATAAAAAAAGATTTAAAATCATTATTCCCAGATGTAAGGCTTGAATTAACTGGATCTGATATAGAATTAGAAAAAAGACTATATGAGCAAAACCATACCCTCAGGACGCCTCATGCAGTTGTAAAAATTCTAAACAGAAAAGCTGTCATTTCATCTGATGTCGCATCAGTCAATGACACAATAGATATAAATGATATAAAGGTCGTAATACCATTTGAAGCTGGTCCTACTGCAAAAACAAAAATTGATTTCAATGCAAAGACAACAGTAGGAAACCTTGAGAAATTCTTCTTCGGAAAAAATGAGCATGGGATTATCAGCGGAGATATATCATTCAAAACTCACTATGAAATACCCCATACAAATGACATTAGTTCTATTAATACATCTATGTCTACAGAGGCAGTAATACAAGATTTACTAGTCAAAAAAGGTACAAAAACTCATGCCTTTAATTCAAATAACTTAAAGATTAATCTGCACAATAAAATTCTTAGAGCTTCAGCTGACATCAGATATGAAGATATTGATCTCCTTGAAGTTCTATTTTTTGGAAAATTTCATAAAAACCAAGATGGTTCAAGTAGACTCCTGAATGAATCTCTACACTTCACAATCCCATTAAACCAGCAGAGGGTTCAAAATATATTAGATGGATATGATGTTGACCTGCAGGGCAGTGCATCAGGAAATTTTGACTTTAAATCTGAGACAACAAAATTTGATCTAGAAAACGTAGCCTTAGATATACCTCTCCTGAAAATCAAAAAACTACCTAAAGATTCTGGAGTAATGAGTTTTAAAATAGATGAAGACGAACAAAAAATAAGCAATATAAATTTAAGTATTCCTGGAGTTGAAATGACAGGAGATATCAAATTAAGTGGAAAAAACCTCATAGATACAAAACTTGATTTTGAAAAGTTAAATACAAATAAGTTTACTCTGGAGTTCAAAAACAATAATGAGTATAAGATATCTGGCACAACAATAGAGTTCTCAGACGTTCAGAAGATCATTGATCACTTCAGGAAATCAAAAGAAAATAAGGATACAAAATCAAATAATCTTTTTGATATTTTTGTTGCTGATCTAATGCTTGATAAGAGAAGCCTATTGAAAGATTTAAAAATAAAAATTGGCATAAAAGATGGGAAGCTAGTAAAAGCTGATGGTGAAACATACAGCCCAAAGAAAGATGCTTATACAAGACTTTTTTTTGACGAACCGGTCTTTGCCTTAATAGTTAATAATGTTGGACAATTCTCATATGATACTCTGGGAAGTAAAAGTCTTAGAAAGGGTTGGATGTCAGTTTATGGAGATTATAATGGTGAGAGGCTTACAGGCGATTTATACATGAAGCAATTCAAACTCCTTGAGTCATATTTACTTTCAACGATCCTTAGGATTTACTCATTTAGCAGCAACAACATATTTGAGTTACTTACAAATGGTATAAATTTCTCAAGAATGCATTGTAATGTATTTTTTGCATCTGATATATTACATCTGGATGATTGTCATGCAGAAGGGGATACAGTCTTACTTAATGCTGATGCGAGGATTAATTTTGCTAATGATTCTGGTGAAATTGAAGGAATGGTCGTACCAACAAGCATAATAAATCTTCCAATAATTTTCTTACATAGATTTTTTGCTGGTAAAAAAGCAAACCTCCTTGAGTCAGCAGAAGATCGCAAAAATTTCTCAATTAACTGGGAAGATGGAGGTAAACCAGTCATTCAAACTAATCCTTTCTCATTTATTTTACCAAGTATATTTGGATACATTTTTGCACAAAAGAGAACAATAAGTGTACCAGATCAACAAAACTGATGAGTTTATTTTACAACTTTCAGCAGTTGTGTATTTTTATCATTATCAGTTAAGTTGCTTTGACGTTATCTAATGCCTCAACATATGTTTTATTGTTTCTCTTTCTAACTATGAACTTCTTTGAACAGTATGGACAATGTATCTCTTTTTTAGAATTAACATTTAGATATACAAGAGGATGCTTTGAGTTGAGATCAACACCACCAGCACAGGATATTGTTTTTTCTTTTTCCATTGACATTTAAACTTTCTTATAAATCTTTATAAATTTTAATCTGAAATCGAATATATTTTCAATGTTTTTTGTCAATCGATACTATGAAAATATTTCTTGTGCAACAAAAACTGCTGTGTTACAATTAAATTCATGATTATGTTTCTTTCCTTTTTTTTTACTGTAAATGCAATAAACAAAAAGTTCAAACAACACAATAACAACATATCATTTAAATGACCTCTAGAGCAAGACCACTTTCGCCACACATGTCGATTTACAGACCACAGGTGACCTCAGTGCTGTCAATACTTCATAGAGCGACTGGTGTAGTATATGTTTTTCTTTATAGTTTTTAGTTTGTTGACTTTGTTTTCTTTCATTAACTCTGAGACAGTCATGGAATATAAAAAGTGTGATTCTGTATTATGGAGTTACTTTTTGACGATAACAGTCTTCGGCTTCATCCTATGCCTTTCATATCACTTGTGTGCAGGGATAAGATATTTGTTTTGGACGTGCAACGTCGGAATTAACATGGTCAGCGTCAGATACTCAGCTGTAATGGTAGGACTTGGTACGGTCATCTTGACTATATCTAGCATGTATCTATATCTTTCAGAAATTTATGAAAATGTGATTTAAAAAATGTTTAGTATTTATTTTGATTTATGACAAAACCAACTGAATCATATATTTTGCAAAGAGTAACTGGTGCGGTGATGGCTCCACTCTCAATATACGTTTTGTTTTGGGTAGTACCTGCCATCGGAGGGATTTTCTCTGGCGATGAAAACAAATACTATGATTCTATAAATAAAATATTCGGCTCAGTCCAAAGTTTGACATTCTTGATAGTATTTATAATCTGCAGCATGTATCACAGTATCTTAGGAATGAGATCGATAATGAATGACTACATATCATGTGACTCAATGAAGAAGGTTTTGAACTATTTACTTGTTGGTGGAGCTCTAGGTGTAATGGTTTTTGTTTCTATTTTATCACTCGATCTTCACTCAAAGGTCACCTCACCTGAATACCATAAGCAAACAAAAAATTAGGAATTAAGATGAAAAGTGCATATGAGATAGTTGATCATCACTATGATGTAGTGGTTGTTGGTGCTGGTGGTGCTGGCTTAAGAGCAACTCTTGGGGTGGTTGAACAAGGTTTGAATGTTGCTTGTGTTACAAAGGTCTTTCCTACAAGGAGTCATACAGTAGCTGCACAGGGAGGTATTAGTGCTGCACTTGGCAATATGGGTGAAGATGATTGGCGGTGGCACATGTATGACACAATAAAAGGCTCTGACTGGCTCGGTGACCAAGATGCAATAGAGTATATGTGTAAAAATGCTATGCAGTCAGTTATTGAGCTTGAGGGCTATGGAGTGCCATTTTCAAGAACACATGATGGCAGGATATATCAAAGGCCTTTTGGTGGTATGACAACACACTACGGTGAAGGTGGTAGTGCCCAAAGAACATGTGCTGCAGCGGACAGAACTGGACATACAATCCTTCATACTTTATATCAACAGTGTTTGAGACTAAAAGCAAGCTTCTTTGTGGAGTACTTTACAATAGATCTGATAATGGATGAGAATGGTGGATGTAAAGGGATTCTAGCTTATTCCTTAGAGGATGGAAAGCTACATAGATTTTCAGCGCAAGTAGTTTTAATGGCTACAGGTGGATATGGCCGCGCATACTTCTCAGCAACATCTGCACATACTTGTACTGGAGATGGTAATGGAATGGTGTTGAGGGTTGGATTGCAATTACAAGATATGGAGTTTGTACAGTTTCACCCAACTGGAATATATGGTGCTGGGTGTCTTATAAGTGAAGGTGTTAGGGGAGAGGGCGGATATCTTATAAACTCAGAAGGAGAGAGGTTTATGGAGAGATATGCTCCACATGCTAAAGACCTAGCATCAAGGGATGTAGTAAGTAGAGCAATAACTATGGAAGTAAATGCTGGTAGAGGATGTGGCCCTCATAAAGACTGTGCTATGCTAGTTTTATCACACCTAGATCCAGATGTTATAGCTGAAAAACTCCCTGGAATATCAGAGACAGCTAAGATATTTGCCGGAGTTGATGTAACAAAGGATCCGATCCCTGTACAGCCAACAGTTCATTACAATATGGGTGGAATTCCAACAAACATCCATGGAGAGGTTGTTATACATGATAAGGATGGACAAAAGGTCGTACCAGGTCTGATGGCAATTGGTGAAACAGCATGTGTCTCAGTTCATGGAGCAAACAGATTAGGATCAAATTCATTGCTTGACCTAGTGGTATTTGGGAGAGCTGCTGCGATCAGGGCAGGTGAAATAGTCAAAAAGAATACAAGAGTTAGTTTGAAAAAGAGTGATGGAGAAGCAAGCATCGGATACTTCGATAAACTAAGAAACTCAGCAGGAGATTTCTCAACAGCTGATCTCAGAAAGGAGATGCAAACGACAATGCAAAAGTATGCGAGCGTCTTTAGAACAGAAGAAGGGCTTGCAGAAGGATCTAATAAAATCCTTGAGAACTTCAAGAAATTTGATTCAGTGAAAGTTTCTGATAGGAGTATGATCTGGAATAGTGATCTTGTTGAAACAATGGAGCTAGATAACTTGCGACTTCAATCAGTTGCAACAATGAACTCAGCCCTCAATAGAAAAGAAAGTAGAGGCGCTCATGCAAGGGAGGACTTCCCTGAAAGAGATGATACAAACTGGTTAAAACATACTTTGATATCTGTAGAATACAATACAGGTAATTCAACAATCGAATACAGACCAGTTTCTCTATCAACTCTAACAGACGATGTATCGCCAGTACCTCTCAAGAAGAGAGTTTACTAATTCTAGTCCTCAAGCAATATATTCCTTGTTGCTTTTGGAAGTTTTACTGTAAGTCCATCAAGGTCACTAGTAACAATTATTTGACAACACAGTCTTGATGTCTTCTGCAGATCAAATGCAAGATCTAACATGTCCTCTTCATCATCTGAGGCAGGGTCTAACCTGTCGAAATCTTTCTCATCAACAATCACATGGCAGGTTGAGCAAGCTAATGATCCTCCACAAGCACCTTCTATATCTATGTCATTTTTGTGAGCAACTTCAAGCACAGATAGACCTATAGGTGCATCAACTGTTTTGATTTCACCATTTGTTTCTATAAAATTAATCTTTGTCATAGTAATTAATTGTTTGAATTCTGTATAGGTTTTTAGCATATATTTTTTCAAGACAAAATATCCTTTTGGACAATATCTGGATTCAATATCATTTGCTTACTGAAAAATATTATTCCTTCAATCATGAGGGATCTGATAACTTTGTTAAAGACACTAATTAATCCATTCTTGAATTCATTATCAGGAGAATTTTCTGTTCGTACAATAACATCAATTCTTTTCTTTCCAGAATCATCAGAAAACAAACAGTCCAATAGATTCCTAAAGCCATCTCTTATGAATTCAATAATAAATCTTTTAGAGAAATGTGTTTCTGTCTTTGCTGAGTTCTCACTCACAAAAAACCTAACAAAAGATGAAACAGAGTTATGATTATTAATCATTGGTAAATAAAAAACTTTAAAACCTTCAACTATTTCCACATCATTTTGTTCTAAAATTGACCTTGCTATTTTCCATAGCCTTTCTTCAATTGTATCTTTATCATTATTGATTACTAGCTCCATAAGTTCTTCCAAGACCACTGAATTTATCTGATTTTTCTTTTGTATCTGATTATTATTTATTTCTCTTATATAACTTTGGATAATTATATTTCTTGGGATATCATTGATAATCTTCAGAATTTCATTTGATGGATTTAAAATTATGAATTCATCAGCAGCTATCTTTATTGTAGCTTGACCATCTCTCAAGAAAATCTGAGCAGCTTGATTAGAATCTGAAAGTTTCATGGTATGTGTTGTGATCTTACCATCTTTTGATAAGAGATCTATTTTATAAATACTGTCTTCTATGTCTATTATGACATCTGTACTGATCTCAGCTCTTCTTTCTAGATCTAGCTGCTGATTCTTATTTAATATGAATTCAAAGGTTTTCTTATCAGATATGTTTTTTATTCCATCAACAGTAAGAGTTAGTTTTATAAAATTAGCTCTGTCTGGCAAATCAAAGACTCCAACAGATATGTTCTGGTTAACCACAAATCTCTCATTGGTTTGAATTGAGATATTTCCATATGGTGTTCTGACAGTCACGACTCCATCTGCTACTTTCTCAACAACACCAGAAATTTTATTATCTGTATTGGATCTAATTGCAGATGTAATGCTTTTAATTCCTTCTACAAACATTTAATCTCTCTTGATTTTATCCAAACTCTTGCCTATTTCAGCAATTTTCTTCTCACGAGAAATTGCTTGTTTTACACCAATATCTTGTATGATCAGAGGTGGTTTTTTAAAGCCTTGCCAACCGATCTGATTTTTAAATGAGTCACCAAGTGAAGTTCCAAGACCAGTCATAGACTCTTTTCCAAGTGTTTCAAATCTGAATGTTATGATACGTGTTATCATTCCAACAGCTAAACTCACAACATGATATCCTGTGTGAACTATAATTATGAATGTCAGTGCACCAGATACAAGGCCGCTTGGCAACAAAAACTCAGATGCACCATTAGGCGGGAGGAAAAGCAATCCCAATGTATAGAAAGCTGGTACTAAACAAAATCCAAATATTTCAATCATACAACCTGTACAATATGAGAAATTCATTGTTGCATCTAGTCCTATGATCAACAGAAGTAAAAACATATTTATTGCAATTGTTACTGCAGAAGGAATAATTGCAAAGGCTATTATTTGCTTTGCCCAATTATCAAACAGATCTTTTGTAGCCTCAAATAATTTCATTGCTAAGAAGAAAGGAGCAATTACAAGCAGTAGACTTTGTGTAATTATTGCCGAGATATAAACAAATATTGCTTCCAATATGACTTTAAATGTTACAATAACACCAGCTATTATTACTAAAGCTATTGCGAATCCTGGTAAGCTTGAGAGTGCAAGGGCTAGTAGCCTGAATGTAAATGTTTCCTGTACAACATACCAAAAAGGCTTCCATATACTGAACAGATCGAATAAATTATGTTTCTCAATATATTCATTATCTATAATTTGTTTAATTAAATCCTGGAACAAAATTGCAAGATTTAAACTTCCAACAATAAAAAGTCTAACATAATTTTGAATGAACCACTCCCATGCTGAATTATTCAAAACCATAAAGATAATGCTTACTTTAAAAACCCTATTGACTAGTTCTTGTTGAGTGGCTTTGATCGTACCCATTATAAAACCAAGACCTGTTATTGCTATATACAAAATAAGAAGGAGCTGAACAACATCTCCAAAGCTCTGTGGGAGTTTTGTTGCGAATTGAATTAAGGAACCATCAAATTTCTTGGTTGTATCATTTATGTAATCTGGGTTCCCGATCAGAACTGTAAAGACAGTAGTTGCAATTTTTTTTGTTAAATCAAAGGTATTTTGTAAGGCACTCTCTTCATCTGCGCTTTTTATTTGCATTGTGTGAATATCAATACCATAACTCCCATCAGGGAATTTATCATTTAAATCATCAACATTTAATTTTGTGTATTTTGAGGTATTAACTCTTATTAGGAGTCTATCAAATTTGGCATCAAATAACTTATCAACTGCTGTCACACCGCTTGTACTTGGCGCAAGGGAGAAGCCATTTATTATCTTAGAAGATGGAATTTGTATCCAATCTGATGGTTCTTGATTAGGTGCAGATGATTGTGCAAAAGCTATTTCTAATCCTTCACCATCTCGCATCGGACAACCACCCCATTCAATTAATACTTGGTTTCCTCCCGTAATTATACTGTTCTGATATATTTGTGCTTCATTATTGTCCTTTGGTCCAGTAAATCTTAGTTTTAATGGTGTATCTTGCCCTATACCATTAAGATTACCTATAAAAGAATAAGTATCGCCTTTGATGCTTGCTTCACTACATACGATTCTTGTATTCGAATTATAATTCTGTAAACTATAGCCAGAGCCCCTGTTAATGTTACCATTCAAACCATACCATGTAGCTAAAGCCTCACTCCTCAAATCGTAGATCGTTCTCTTCATACAGATTTCTCCATCTATACCCTTTGGTGGAGTATCTTTACTCTTGTTATGAGGTATGTCACCAGCTTCACCAATGAGTGGATTTAAGCCTTCAAAATCAATTCTACTCATCATGCTGAGTGGACTGATTTTTCCTAAATATTTCGCGATGGGGCTGAGTGAAAAATTATTCAGTATGGAATTATCTCCTATAGCTATAGTCTTTGCAGCAGATTGATCGAAAAACGGTAAATTCAAACCATTTCCAAATACAAAATTACCACCCCATTTTATTGATAAAAAGTCTCCATCTGAAACAGTTATGCCTGTATCTGTATAACTGTTAGTATTATAGATATGCCATGTGGGATAACAGCTGACTCTTTCAGGATAATTATCTAAACTAATCTCAGGATTATTTGTGTCATAACTTGGTATCCTTGATGTTAAATCCTTGTTTGAAGGTGGACTATTTAATTCATTTACTAAACAAGGATGATATGAGATTGATTTAGAGTCCCAAGCAATATCATCATCATCAGTAGAACTCGACTGAGACCAAGCATTTCTAAAGAAAGAAGAATTATCTATAGGAACGGTAGAAAGATCTTTATAAATGCTAAAAATCTTGTCAGTGAGTCCATCAAATTGCTGAATATCACAATATTCTTTCATTTCTTTGATATCACTTTGAGATGGTCGTGGTAAGACATTGGAATAATCAGGAAGTAAAGGTGGTTTTTGAATTTGACTTCTTAAAATCGTTTTGATGAATCGATCATAGCAGTCACTAGGTGTTAGCTTACTGCTTCTCACAAGAATTGATAGTGTTTCCTTATCATCTGGTTTATTGCAATTTGCACAGCGTCCTTGATTAAATCCATATTGAGCTGCTGCTGCCTGGCAATTAAATGGCTTATTATTAGTAACAGAATATTGCTTATGGAAATCACAAAAAACTCTGGTCAAAGTTGCATCAAAAGTGGCTGGTTGAGAGTTTTGATATTTAAAGCTTTGAATGTATGCATTATAGTTAAAACTTGTATTCCCAGCAAACCTTTGATCATTTAATACAAGTGCAGTTTTTGTATTGTTTGGATTTGTATTGTCAATGTTGGCTAAAATTTCCTCAGAATTCCCACCAAGTACTGTGTCAGGTGACATTGTAAACATATTGGGAAAAATAGGATCAAGTTGCACTATCTTATGGCCGCAAGCATAGATCACATTGGAAGTTGAAGCATCAAGTTTAATTGTTGTTATTGAGTTATTTTTCAGTGGTGTGTTGAAGTATTCAGAAAAGATACTAGTAGAAGTTTCTTGTGTATCAAAGATTTGTTTTCTGGGTGTTTGGTAATTATAAATGGAGTAGTTTATTAGTATATCAGGCTGTCCAGGAGTTGTATTGTGTTTTACGAGCGATAGAGGCAAAACCTTTCTTTTAGATGAGAGATAATAAAAATCTTTATTCGATTTGATTTTACTTCTGCAGATATTTTTACATTCCAATATAAAATCACTATTCAGTTCAGCGTTTGTTGTTGGGTTTCTCCAAGAAAAGTTGTTTAGACAGACATTGTCGCAGTAGTTATCATATTCAAAACGCATAAATGAACTCTTGACGTTATTTGGAATATCATTTTCCTCATGGCTACCTTGACCACTTTGTGGCAAACTACAATCAGAGAAGACCTTTGCCATTTGAGAATATGATTTTTCTGCCAAACAAAACAGAAACATTATTGTTAATAAGAAAATCTTTAGTCTTTGCACAGCTACTTTTTAGAGACGATTAATTGCATTATGAATTTTAACACAAATATGTATTATGAAACACATTTTTGTCTATTCTAATTATATGTTATTATTTTCTGAGCTAAAAAAAATAATAAAAAAGTGAAAATACACTACTATAAATACGACCTACCTGATAATTTAGAGATAGGACAAAAAATTGCAATAGATACAGAAGCAATGGGCTTAAATAATATAAGAGATAGACTCTGTACTATACAACTGTGTGATGGAACAAAAAACGTTCACATAGTACACTTTCCTACTCCAAACTTTGAATGTAAGAATCTTAGGAATTTATTATTGCAAAAGGATCTATTAAAAATTTTTCACTTTGCACGTTTTGATGTTGCAATCATTCGACACTCTTTAGGAATAGATCTTGAGAATATTTTCTGTACGAAAATAGCTTCAAAGCTTGTGAGAACTTATACTGAAAATCATGGATTAAAAATTCTATGTGATGAATTGTTAGGGGTTAGATTATCAAAACAAGAGAGATCTTCTGACTGGGGAGTAGGTGAATTGAGTCAAGAGCAGATGAATTATGCGGCAAATGATGTAATACACCTTCATAAGCTGATGGGGATACTAAAAGCAAGACTTAAAAGAGAGAAAAGGCTAGAAATAGCTGAAGAATGCTTCAAATTTATTCCAACAAGAGCAAAACTTGATGTTCTAGGTTGGGGTGAAGAAATCCTCCAACACTAGAAAAATGCGAAAAATATTAAGAAAATGTTAAATTTTTCAAAAACGCTATTGACATGTGTGGAACATCTATGTATAAATCTTCTTCATCAAATCAAAGATGTTTAACAAGTTTAAATAAAACAAACTAACACTCAAAAGTAAAAAAAATAAATTCGCTGAGCAAAGCCATATAGGTTTTGTTCTGTAAGCAAAATAAGTCAGCGTATTAAAATATAAAAAGAGCTTTTGACGGATGCCTTGGCGATAAGAGGCGATGAAAGACGTGATAGGCTGCGATAAGCCACGGTGAGGCGCCTGTACCCTTTGACCCGTGGATTTCTGAATGGGGAAACCCACTGAGTTTACTCAGTATTCCATGTAAATGGAAAGCGAACCCGGTGAACTGAAATATCTAAGTAACCGGAGGAAAGGACATCAAACGAGACTCCGCTAGTAGTGACGAGCGAACGCGGACCAGGCCAGTGTTTCAAGCATAAGAATTAGAAGGATTTGGAAAGATCCGCCATAGCAGGTGATAGCCCTGTATAAGTAGAAAATGTTTGAAAACTTGAGTAAGGCGGGACACGTGAAATCCTGTCTGAACATGGGGGGACCACCCTCCAAGCCTAAGTACTCCTCAATGACCGATAGTGAACTAGTACCGTGAGGGAAAGGTGAAAAGCACCCCGACGAGGGGAGTGAAACAGTACCTGAAACCGGACGCCTACAAGCAGTAGGAGGGGGCTTGTCCCCTGACTGCGTACCTTTTGT
>JALQUO010000002.1:237861-238092 GCA_023263785.1 Rickettsiales bacterium
TAGAATCTGAAATCAAAAGCTTATGAGCAGTCGGAGCACGACCAGCAATGGGATGTGTGACGGCGTACCTCTTGTATAATGGGTCAGTGAGTTAGTGTATCTAGCCAGGTTAAGCCGATAGGTGTAGCCGTAGCGAAAGCGAGTCTGAATAGGGCGTATAGTCGCTGGGATTAGACCCGAAACCGGGTGAGCTACCCATGGGCAGGGTGAAGCGAGTCTAATCACTCGTGG
>JALQUO010000030.1 GCA_023263785.1 Rickettsiales bacterium
ACCACATTCTTTCGGAACCGGTCGACCGCCTTCTGCTCGTCGAGATTTAGGCCCATGCTTGCCACGCTGCGTGCTCCTGATTCGTGCGGGTTGGCACGATTGTGCCGGGATTGCGCTGCCCCCATGTGGGGCGGATCGCGCGGATGTGAAGGGCGAATGTGGCCTTGCGTATGCGACTCTGCAAGCGCGACATTTTCCGCTTGCGGCGCTGCCCGCCCGCTGCTAATCGCTCCGCCTCCCCAGTGATGGAGCGCCTTCGGGCATTATTGCGGAACGCCAGTGAGCGGGCGTAGCTCAGGGGTAGAGCACAACCTTGCCAAGGTTGGGGTCGAGGGTTCGAATCCCTTCGCCCGCTCCAATGTTGAAGCACGGTTTTTCGGAAATCGGCTGACCCGTGGCGAGCGACATGGTCGAGGTCCGCCGTCCGATCACCTCGATCGTTGCACCCTGCACCTGCGCTGACGGTGACACTCCTCTTGGTCGATCAATGCCCTGAGCGGCGGAATCCGCGCTGTTCTGGGTTTGATG
>JALQUO010000031.1 GCA_023263785.1 Rickettsiales bacterium
AAAATTGTGATATAATGATTATTGATAACCTAAGTTTTTATCAAGAATACAGATCCTAAATAGCTGAAATATTATTTGAAGAGATGAAAGTAACCCAATTAAATAGGTTTAATCAGTCAGTTTTATGAATTCATCAAGTTGTACTCTCTTTTCTTCTGGGCGAACCACGTAATTTATGTTTTCTATTTAATTTTATTATTAATTTTTTCAGCTATTGCTAGGAGTTTAATTTTAAAATTAAGTTTTTTTGCAAATAAAATATCTTCAATTTCAATATTTCGAATACCTTCTACTAAAAAGTTTTTATTTATTATTTTACTCCCAAAACAGATTGAGCTTAAAATAGAAATTTTTGCAGCAACATCATGTCCATCAATATCCGCAGATGGATTTGATTCCGCAAATCCTTTTTGCTGAGCAATTTTAAGAATTTCATTAAAAGATGAATTTGTTTTTTCCATCTCTGTTAATATAAAATTAGTTGTTCCATTTAAAATTCCATAAATTTGCTTAATTTGATTTGCGATC
>JALQUO010000032.1 GCA_023263785.1 Rickettsiales bacterium
GTCGCCGCAATGGCGCGGCACGGACGGCCAGACAGCCGCGCTGCGGGATCGACTGCCACTGTGGGTGAGCGCAGCCTTGGCCGCACTGCTGCTGGCGCTGGTCCATGCCTTGCTCGCGCAGTTGCTGGCGAAGCAAAAGTTCCTTTCTATTCCATTTCAGGTTCTGACTTTGTTGAAATGTTTGTTGGTGTTGGTGCGGCGCGTGTGCGTGATCTTTTCAATCAAGCAAAAGCCAACTCGCCATCAATCATCTTCGTTGATGAAATTGACGCCGTCGGTCGCCATCGCGGCGCTGGAATGGGCGGCGGACATGATGAACGCGAACAGACCCTTAACCAACTTCTTGTTGAGATGGATGGATTTGAACCGCACGATCAAGTGATTTTGATTGCGGCAACAAACCGACCTGACATTCTTGACCCGGCACTTCTTCGTCCAGGACGTTTTGATCGTCAGATTGGAATTGATCGCCCCGATGTAAAAGGTCGTGAAGCGATTCTCAAAGTCCACGCAAAGAACAAGCC
>JALQUO010000033.1 GCA_023263785.1 Rickettsiales bacterium
AAAACTCTAAAGCCGTGAGTTCGAATCTCACCCCGTACTCCAGTTTAGGGATACTAACAGCAAACTACATCCAACGATGTGTTACTGGTTCGAGTCCAGTATTAGGCGCTAGCCTGATTAGCTCAATGGTCGAGCATTCGTCAAGAATAGTATCCCGTTTTATTTTAGGATAGCAACAGCAAACTCCTATGCGATTGGTTCGCAATTTCTCTGAAAAAGAAACTTAGCTGGTTCGAATCCGGCACAAATGCTATCCTGTTAATTTGTCCGGTTAGTTCAGCGGTATGAACGCTACATTGACACTGTAGAGGTCACTGGTTCGATCCCAGTACTGGACACCAAATGCCCTTGTGGTGGAATTGGTAGACACGCAACGTTGAGGTCGTTGTATCTGTAGGTTCGAATCCTATCAAGGGTACCAAATAAATTTGACAATAAATCGTAGTGGTGATACACTACATACAACTTAAAGAAAAGGAGAACGACATGAAACGTTCAGGTAA
>JALQUO010000003.1 GCA_023263785.1 Rickettsiales bacterium
GTTTGAAAAGAATACTGGCTTACCTTCTGGCTGGCCATAGTATTTGGCTGCATCTGTTAACTCTTTGATCTTAGACTGATCATTAATCATTGACTCGATGGATAATGCGTTACCCTCGCCGTCTGTAAAATACTTTCCTGATGGCAATTGCCAGACATAAATGCCAGCATTCGAAAACTTCTCTTCTACCACACTAATCTTCGTTGGACCAATTTGGCCCTTCATCACTTGTTCCATAACCACAAGTATACCATATTATGCTGGGTTGACCGTAACTGCCTGCCAAGTAATGTCTTTATAGATACGATATCTGTAATTGTTTAACCTAAATTGGCTATCTGTGTCTACAACAATTCTATCTGTACCTGTATATTTCTTGTAAATGTACTTTACATCAATTCCAGCAAATCCCTGTGATGACACAATCAAAACGTTTCTCCAGGTGTAGGCCTGAGTTCCTGCTGTATCTGGGTCAGAGTCTAAGTTCTTCCAGTATGCCCAATCCTTATCTAGGTTTTCCGTAATCTTGATATCTGCCCACTTACGGTACACAGATCTCGATGCCTCGTCTGCTTCTGATGATTGGTAGTATGAAACATTATTAAAAATAATTGGACCAGTAATTCTAAGTGCTCCTGGGTATCCAGAGAAATCTACTGGGGAATCAAATGATATGCCTAGCACTGTCCAAGTTCTTGCATCAATAACGGGATTAGCAACTTGTCGTCCATTGATATGGAAGATAACACCACTTTCCTGTAGTCCAGTATCTGCATCAATTGCATAAATTTTTCCTCTTTGCTTCAATGCATCATCTGGAACCATGTAGAACTTAATGTGTCTGATATAGTCTTCACCAGAAGACTCTTTTGTCTTTGACTTTGCAAATACTTCAAAAATCTCTGTGACTCTTTGTGGGAATGATTCGTCTTCAAATCTCAAAGCCATTTGCCAAGCAGCGACTTTAAAGAATGGTGCAGAGCTATTGTTCATCGGAATCTCAATTCCACGCTCTAGATCTCCATCATGGAATCCACGTAGTCTCATTCCACTTGTTGATGTTAGATAAAAATATGGAGCACTACCCTTATAGATACTATATGGGTTTCTTGTTTTATAATCGTAAAACTCTGATGACTTTTTGTATGGATAAATATTTGTTCCAAACTTTGTACCAACAGCATTTTTATCTGCACCATCTAGAACTTGTGACGCTAACTGCAAAGATCTAATCTTTACTGGGTTTTCTGAAATTCCATCAGAAATAATCTCAATGTGCATAACGATAGATAGATTACTAAAAGACATGTTTGATGGTGGATAGATAATAGTATCGTTAACGACCTCATATTTAACATAGCTAACAGTACCGTCGGAATTTCTAGTCTGCCAATCATCTGCTGGTACGACAACACCATTCCTTGGTGCCATTACTGTTTTTGTAAATCTTTTTACACTAACCGCAGCATCATCACGCAATTCCTGAAAAGAAATAAATGTTCTAATGAGAGAGTTTGTTGTGTCAAAAGAGTTTGACAAAAATTTATTGATCTGTGGATAGTCAACATTAAATTGTATAAAATCTAAATCCTGATACGTGTTAATCGTTCCGTCACTATTTTGTGTTCCACTATTAATATATTTTGCAAAATATGACATAGGGACATAGTCTTGCCAATAACTATTAACAGCGATATCAAGAATAAAGTTTTCAAGATATACTTTGGGTACCAAGGTATAGCTGGCAACATGGTCTAGAATATTTGATACCATAATGCTGTAAACGCTACCACCATCAATAACATTATCAAAAATTGTTGAGTTATTTCCAAAGTACTGATCTCCACCATCGAAGTATCTATCCCAATGGTAAATATTATTTAGAGAGTTTAGTGGATCTGTATAATCATTTGTAAAAATTGTGTTACCTGCATCAACCACATTCTGAGCATCATAAGCATTAAAGCCTACAGGAAGGCCAGTAGTTGCAAAAATGTTTGAAAGCTTTTCAAGGTTTCTTGCTGTACAAAAACCAATACGATAAATATTTCCAGTAAATGATCCAGAAAAATCTTTTCTTCCTCCGACATATAATTTTAGCTGTTGCTTTGATCCAAGGAAGTTTGCTACTCTTCCTCCATAATTTTTCATAAAGTTTTCAATACTAATACCAGTAAACAAGAAGTCGCCAGGATTATGGAGGGTATCGCTATATAGCAATTCTTCCTTTGTAACAACAGAACCAGACTCTGTAGTTAAGTACTTAAATGTATAAGCTGTTGTTGCATTTTGAATAGAGATTTCTAAAGATTCTCCAGTTGTCTCATTTTCAAGTAAAAAGAGAACTTGTTTTGATGTATTACTCATGTCTGATTCAAACAATCCATAGAAAGCTTTTAGATCTTGTTGAAGCAGGTTTAGATTGTTGAATAAAACATACCCACTTGTATTGGACCAATCATTATTTGGCTTAAGTGACATATATGTTCCAAATGTAGAGGATAAAGATTCACTTGCAGAGTACCACTCTTCTACCGTTTTATTATTAAAGACAATCTCTGGAAGACTATATTGTGGTAAAGATAATGATGAATTATCTACAACAATGTTTTCAGATACACCCTGTTTCCACTTTCCAATGTCTGGATAAATATAGTTTTTTGCGTAATTTGCAAAGGTATAGTCCATTGAAACTGTAGTACCCAGGCTTGATCCAGCAATTGACTCAGAAGACTCTACTCCCTGACCATAGACCCATCTACGTTTTTGCACAATGGCTGGCACCTTGTATGGATAAATTCCAACACAGTCTAACTCAATAATCGGAACATCTTCATATGCATAGAAACCAAGCCAGTTTTGATCTTTTCCAGATTCATTAAGTTTTGATGGGAAAGATATAACATTTGGATCAATATTTAATGTAACGACCTCTTCACCATTAATAATTAGGTTTGCTGTATCAGACGATAATCTGATTGCCACCAGCATTGGCCTATCCCATTCACCTACATAATGTGCATAATTATATTTTCCAACCTTAAGAACTAAGAATGAGTCATTTACATATAGTCCATCTGTAGACCCTACTGGACCAAAGATACGTTTTGGTGTTGTTGCAGAAGATTGAATCTTTAGCCACATTTCTATTGTTAGATCTGAGTATTGACCTTCTTCATTCATAAATCCATACCCTGGCAAAATTAAAGATGGCTGATTATTTATGTTGGGAATAATTCTTGTGCTATTTTCTGCACCAAA
>JALQUO010000004.1 GCA_023263785.1 Rickettsiales bacterium
CTCCTTCAATTGCAACTGCAACAAATTTTTGTTGATGCAAGAATTTAGCTACGTCTCTTGTTCTGTATTTTGTAGAACAAAATACAATTGATTGTCCCTTTACTTCTTTGATAAAATCAATCAAATACTTGACTTTGTCTCTGTCTTTGATTACCAAATATGCTTGGTCAATTCCCTCACCACTCAAATCATCTGCATCAAGCAAGAACTGTTTTGGATTTCTCAAATAATCCTCAGAGAGTCTAAGTATCTCTGTAGGCATTGTTGCTGAAAATAATGACATTACTCTTTCTTCTGGAGCTAAATCTAAAATGAACTGAATATCATCAATGAAACCCATATCAAGCATTGTGTCTGCTTCATCAAGAACAATATGTGAGACATCCATCAATTCAATTGAACCGCGTTTAAGATGATCAATTAGTCTTCCTGGAGTTGCTACAACAATTTCGACCCCTCTATCTAGTGCGTCTAACTGTACTCCCATTCCCTGTCCTCCATATACTGTTGCTATTCGAAGTCCTGAATACTTTCCAAATTTCTTTATCTCTTCTGTAATCTGAATTGCAAGCTCCCTTGTTGGTGCCATAATCAAACCTTGAATTCCACCACCACGTTTGATGTCATTTAACATTGATAGTGAGAATGCTGCAGTCTTTCCAGAACCAGTATGTGCTTGACCTACTACATCTCTTCCAGTCAAAAGAACAGGAATTACTGCCTCTTGAATTGGAAAAGCTTCATCAAAGCCAAGGTCTCTGATACCTTTTAGAATTTCCTCTTTTAGTCCTAAATCTTCAAATTTTGTCATTTTTGTTTTTCTCTTTAGCAATGACGAAAAGCTCATTGCCACTCGTCATTATTCCGATGGGATTCTATTTTGAAACTCGTCTAATAAACGCTTGTTATCCAAGTTGTGCGTCAAGCACTTTTTTGAAATTCTCAAAAGGCTGAGCACCTTTTAATTCAACAAATCCTACTTGCTCATTTCCTATGAAAAATCCCGGCGTGCCTGAAACTCCGTATTCTCGTCCGTCATCAAGATCGTTTCTTATTTCATCAACATATTTGGCACTCAATAGACATGAATCAAATTTCTCTTGGTCTAAATTCAATTCTGTTGCATATTGAGAAAATACACTAACTGCTTGATTTGTTTCTAATTTGTTCCACACATTTTGATTTTCAAAAATCACATCATGCATATCTTTGAATCTATTTTGCTCATTTGCACATTCCGCAGCTAGTGCTGCTGGTAGTGCATTTGGGTGAATACTAGTAATTGGAAAATCTCTAAAAACAAGTTTAACTTTACCTGTTTCAATATATTCCTCCATCAACAAAGGAAGTGTCTGAACGTTGAATCGTGCACAAAATGGACATTGAAAATCTGAAAATTCTACAATTGTAATTGGTGCATTTGGATCTCCTATTATTGGATCATCATCAACTGAAATTCTAACTGGAGGTAATGGTTGTTTTTCGGATAACTGATTTTGTAAAATTTTTAGTTCTAGTTTTGCAATAGAGTCGTCTAATTGTTTTTGAGTAATATATTCAGAATCTGAATTTGAAAAGTACATGCCAGCAAAAAACGCTGCAACGCCGACTGCAACAATAATTCCTGCGATCAATGACTTTGAATTTTGTTTTTGATTGTTAAAAGTCAATTCATCACTCATTAGTTACGAGATCTTTTTTACATAATTTATCCTAATGGATAATCAAAAGTTAGAAGCCAATGATGGGATTTAGTCAAAAAGT
>JALQUO010000005.1 GCA_023263785.1 Rickettsiales bacterium
CATCATATATACCTTGATATGAAATAATCAGCATAATGTATTTATGCTAATGTGTTTGGAGCGGGAGAAGGGATTCGAACCCTCGACATTTTCCTTGGCAAGGAAATGCTCTACCCCTGAGCTACACCCGCATTAACTTCTAGACACGTGGGCCCTGCAAGACTGGATTTGTCATTTATCGGTTCTACCAGCAGTTCACCATGTAGTGCATTGTATGCCGTCCCCGGAATGTTTCATACAATGCAGTCTAAACTTTGGAGCGGGTGAAGGGAATCGAACCCTCATATTCAGCTTGGAAGGCTGCTGCATTACCACTATGCTACACCCGCGTTGCAGAGGATGGATTCGAACCACCGACCTTTTGGTTATGAGCCAAACAAGCTTCCAGACTGCTCTACTCTGCGTCAATAATCTATTTAGAAGAACACACAAGGTTGGACCTGATCCCAACTTCAATCTAGCTATTCTGCTAATGCAGAAGGAAGCTTGATGATTTACCGGAGAGTGAATCTCCTGCCTTTCCCCTTACGGGCAAATGTGTTCATCTAAATATTCTATTTGTAAACTATTTTGAAGAACACACTATAAAACTTCATTGCGTAATACGCCGAAACGCCCATGAAGTCAGTCTTTCGGTCCACACCGTAGTGTATTCATCAAAATAGTCTACTATTATTTAGTCCTATTTCTTTGCAAAGCCTGAGATTACAGCCTTAAACGAGAGTCTTTGGTCATTACCGAATCCCTTGCGAGGACCGTTCTACCGTTATCCACTAGCGCCTTTTACGGTCAGCTAGTAACTCTCAATGCTGCCTTTTTTAGAGTCTGGCGTTTGACTCGTCGCAACATGCTATTCGACCATCTATCCTTCGTTAGCCTTGCGGGCTATTCAGAGTCGCTAAACTCTTACGCTTTCTTTCCGATCAATCAGTTCCGCCTTGCGGGCATCCCTGAACCTTATTCTCTTGCGAGTAAGGTATTAAGCACCTTTCACATGTTACCGGAGCAGTCTTTCGCTTTTGTTTATCAAAGAAGGATTTGAACCTTCGCCGATTCCTACATAGGAATTGCTCTACCACTGAGCTATTTGCGAACCTACCAAGATGTGCTGCTCCAGTTGCTCCATATCTTGTTAGATACAGAATACAACACACCTCATGTCTTTTGCCTTGCGGGCTACTCAACCATACTTCAC
>JALQUO010000006.1 GCA_023263785.1 Rickettsiales bacterium
CACTGCGCTTGTTGCGTCTGGCAGCAAATAAGGCGGCCTCGTTCACCAAGTTGGCTAGGTCAGCGCCTGAAAACCCTGGGGTTCCTCGCGCTAAGATATCTGCCTTAACATCTCCATCAATCGGAATCTTACGCATGTGCACATGTAAAATCTCTTCACGACCTTTAATATCAGGTAATGATACCGCCACCTGTCGGTCAAATCGACCAGGTCTCAAGAGCGCTTTATCAAGCACATCAGCTCGGTTAGTAGCGGCAATGACAATCACGCCTGAGTTAGGATCAAAGCCATCCATTTCGACAAGCAGTTGGTTGAGGGTTTGTTCACGTTCATCGTTACCACCACCCATACCAGCACCACGATGACGGCCCACAGCATCAATCTCATCAATGAAGATAATGCAAGGCGAATTTTTTTTAGCCTGCTCAAACATGTCTCTAACCCTGGCAGCACCAACACCAACAAACATCTCAACAAAGTCCGATCCGGAAATCGTAAAGAAGGGTACCTTGGCCTCACCAGCAATGGCTCGAGCAAGGAGAGTTTTACCTGTTCCTGGAGGGCCCACCATCAAAACACCGCGTGGGATACGACCACCTAGTTTATGAAATTTAGATGGATCTTTAAGAAAATCAACCAGCTCATGGACCTCTTCTTTTGCCTCATCACAGCCAGCCACATCAGCAAACGTTGTTTTATTGTTGGTTTGATCTAATTGTCTAGCTTTACTTTTACCAAATGAGAACGGGCCACCACCCTTACCGCCACCTTGCATCTGTCTCATAAAGAAGATCCAGACAGCGACCAGAAGAATCATGGGGAACCATGAGATGAAAATACTCATAAGCAGTGATTGCTGCTCTTTGGGCTTTGCATCAACAACAATATTATTTTTGAGTAAGTCGGAG
>JALQUO010000007.1 GCA_023263785.1 Rickettsiales bacterium
ACGTTCCCGGGCCTTGTACACACCGCCCGTCACACCATGGGAGTTGGTTTTACCCGAAGGCGGTGCGCTAACCAGCAAGGGGGCAGCCGACCACGGTGGGCTCAGCGACTGGGGTGAAGTCGTAACAAGGTAGCCGTAGGGGAACCTGCGGCTGGATCACCTCCTTTCTAAGGATGTTCCTAGCAGGATGGCTTGCCATTCTCGTGGAACACTTAGCAGAGCTGCAATCAAAGCAGCATTATGAGCCGAACCGTCCTCATATCTCTTCAGTTTTAGTGGCAGCTTCGCTGCTGCACGCTCCGCGCCCGCCCTTGGCGGGTTGGGGTCCTGAGCCTTGGGCGCTCGCGCCAAACCGGGCAAGGCCCGGCACGGAGTGGGCGGCGCCGGAGGCGCCAATCAAGTATGGGGCCTTAGCTCAGCTGGGAGAGCATCTGCTTTGCAAGCAGAGGGTCATCGGTTCGATCCCGATAGGCTCCACCAGATGGGTCGGTAGCTCAGGTGGTTAGAGCGCACGCCTGATAAGCGTGAGGTCGGAGGTTCAAGTCCTCCTCGACCCACCATCGCCTTTGATGATTTGACCGTTCAGTGCCTTTGGGCATTGTGCCGTCCAATCGGACGAAGATTGACATCGTTTAGAGAGAAACATCAGAACTGCTGATGGCCCGTGTGAAGGGTCATCTGTGCTTCGAGCACGCAAGCAGTTTTGTTCCAAGTCAAGTACACTAACCGCTGTTTGTTGATCGGTTTGGTGTTTGGGGATGCAAGTCCTCAAGCAGCGAAGCGATAGGACAAACAGAAATAGTATGACTTTTGATCGGAAAGAGTTTTGCTCTTTCTGGATCAAATCAAGCGCGAAAAGGGCGTTTGGTGGATGCCTAGGCAGTAAGAGGCGATGAAAGACGTG
>JALQUO010000008.1:0-575 GCA_023263785.1 Rickettsiales bacterium
GTATTGTGGCGTGAAATGATCGATAAGTATGATGAATATTTTACCGGTGGTATGGGTGCAGAAGCTGTTCGTGATTTAGTTCAGTTAGTTGACCTTAAATCAGAAATGGAAAAATTAGAATCCGACCTTGATTCAAAATCAGCTCAAAGAAGACAACGTGCTATCCAAAGAATGAAAGTTATTAAGCCATTTGCAGATGGTAAAAATCCACCAGAAGCAATGATTTTAGAAGTAATTCCAGTTATTCCACCTGAATTGAGGCCAATGGTTCAGCTTGACGGAGGTAGATTTGCAACTTCAGACTTAAATGATTTATATAGAAGGTTAATAAATAGAAATAATCGTTTAAAGAAACTTATAGAACTTGGTGCACCAGACATCATTATAAGTAATGAAAAAAGAATGTTACAAGAATCAGTTGACGCACTTTTCGACAATGGAAGAAGAGGTCGTGCAGTAGCTGGTGCTGGTGGAAGAGGATTAAAGTCTCTTTCAGATATGTTAAAAGGTAAACAAGGTAGATTTAGACAAAATCTTTTAGGTAAAAGAGTTGATTATTCTGCTAGATCAGTAAT
>JALQUO010000008.1:587-898 GCA_023263785.1 Rickettsiales bacterium
CGGACTTCCAAAGATGATGGCACTAGAACTTTTTAAGCCTTTTGTTATGAAAAGATTAGTTGAATTGGGACTAGCTCAAAACATAAAATCTGCGAAAAGAATGGTTGAAAGATCAAGAGCACAAGTTTGGGATGTTCTTGCAGAAGTAATTGAAGAACACCCTGTTTTATTAAACAGAGCTCCAACATTACACAGATTAGGAATACAAGCTTTTGAACCAATTCTTGTTGAAGGAAAAGCTATTCAGGTTCACCCTCTAGTTTGCGAAGCATTTAATGCAGACTTTGATGGTGATCAAATGGCTGTTCATG
>JALQUO010000009.1 GCA_023263785.1 Rickettsiales bacterium
CCCGGGCCTTGTACACACCGCCCGTCACACCATGGGAATTGGGTCTACCCGACGACGGTGCGCCAACCTCGCAAGAGGAAGCAGCCGGCCACGGTAGGCTCAGTGACTGGGGTGAAGTCGTAACAAGGTAGCCGTAGGGGAACCTGCGGCTGGATCACCTCCTTTCTAAGGATGATCTCACCAGTTGGATGTTCGCATCTGGCTCCAGAGATCACTTAGCAGAGGCTAGTCATAGCCTCATCCACGCGGCCAGGCCGTCCTCATATCCCTTCACAGAAAACCACGGAATGCGGGGATGCATTCCTTGCGGGGCCTTAGCTCAGCTGGGAGAGCGCCTGATTTGCATTCAGGAGGTCATCGGTTCGATCCCGATAGGCTCCACCAGCCGTTTTTGCGGTTCAATCGCATGAGGCACCTGGTGTAAACATGGCCCAGTCCTGAAAGGGGTGCCAGCCCGCGTTTGGCTCTGCCAAACGCTTTTGCTGCACTCATTTTTTGCCTGAGCAAAAAATGTGGGTCGGTAGCTCAGGTGGTTAGAGCGCACGCCTGATAAGCGTGAGGTCGGAGGTAGGTCCTCCTCGACCCACCAGTTCTTCTGGTGCTGCGTGGTTTTAAGAGATGGATTGTACCATCAAGGACATCTGCGGATGTGTTTGATCGTCTGATCCATTCAGACTGCTGCCAATCCTTCGGATTGCAGCTTTGATATCGTTTAGAGAGAGAAACATCAGTATCGTTTGGATACGCCGAGTAGGGCGTGTTCGGGTTAATGACCCAAAGAACGATATTGTTCCAAGTCAAGTACACTAACC